>NZ_JADEXT010000031.1:0-95124 GCF_015206985.1 Nostoc sp. LEGE 12447
CTATAAATTCTTGTAATTCTGCGATCGCCATTTCTAGACGCTGGGTTATCATTGTTCGTTATTAGACAGATATTTTTACCCGTATTATCTCGCAGTCCTTTTCAGAAATCAAATATGATTCCTATATGTCTAATGACAAGTCACTGTGCGTCTACGCTGGACACCAATTTAAATCAATCCTTCCAAGGCGTGTTGCAAATCGTTTGTCACATCAGCAACAGCTTGCCTAGCACCCAAACGATTTTCCTTATACGTTGGGTAACGCTCAGAAATAGATATGGGTTCACCCACAGTAATTTTTACTTTTTGCTTACCCAATTGCGGACGCTGTACACTTTTATCGCCTTTGATTTTAGCAATCATTTGCCATAAAATTAAAGTCGTCTCAGCAAACCTTTCTACTGTTGGATTTTCCCGAATATAATTACCAGAAACTGCCACAAAACTTTCTACTAAACGCATGTGCCACATCCGCGCATTCGCTTCTTCAGCAACGCGATCGCCTAAAGCTCTTTCTACAGCAGAGACTCCTTTGACATCCTTAAATTCTTCTCTAAATATATAATTCCAACCTGCTTGTTCTACCCGCCGACAACGATCGCTCAAACTACCTTTTGACTGCAAATTAAAATACTGTTCTGATATTAACAACGCTGCATTCAACAACGCTTGTAAACGAACTGCTAACGCTTCATTTCTATCTGTAATTTGCCCGTTGACAATCTTGGAATCTGGCAGTTTCTGATGATAAAACCGGGTGTAAAATTCTTCCATGAGCAAAAGTAAATGTTCTGCCAAAGCCAACAACCGAGGATAAAGCGACTCTATAGAAGCATTTTCTGCTGAATTCACAGGTAAACCACTAGCCGCTTCCAATTCACTTAAAAGATTTGCGATCGCACCCCAAGGAGCATCTACGTAACTATATTTAATCCCAACTGGTACAATTAGAACGTGTTCAGGGCGTTCAGCTTTTTGCAAATCTTCAGCACACCAAAAGCCTAATTGGGCAATACCAGGTTCTAGAGGGCTAATATTCTCCGATAAACCATTGGTTGCACCCTCTGGCGCAGCAGCCATTGGGAATTTCCCATTAGCAAACAAGTCACGCGCCGAACGTAATCCCGTCCAGTCAGCTTTACCTCGCTGAATCGGAGTACCACCTAAATGAGAAGCAATCCAGCCAACGTGGGAACCAGCCCAGAGAGGAATGCCGCGATCATAGATAAAATGAGCGTGAATGGGATGTTGTAGTGTTGTACCTTGCGATCGCGCTGTCTTTGGTACAATTTGAGACAGCAAGTAACCCAAACAAAACGGATCGTCTGTTTTCGGATGGCGAAATGCCAGCATAAAACGGATCTTATCCTCCTGAAACTGGCGATAGAGATCCACCAGCACCTCTACGTTGTCTGCTTCAATTTGGGTAATAGGTGTTTGCCAGTTTATCCAACTAGGTAGCAACAGCTGGACAACTCGTAGCAATAAAGGGTTAAACGCGGGGGGAATAAATTCTAAGGGTGCTTGTGCTTGATAAATTACATCTGCCAAAGTAGTTTCTCCTAAAGATTCCCTGATTTTAATCGCCTGATGGTTATTTCTTTTAAGATATCTTAACGGCTGTAATATGCCCTGAGTAATGAAGTCGAGGTAAAACCTGCCTCTTGCGCTGTGCTTGGTACATTACTCAGGTTAGAAAACTAGGATACCTTCTTAGTCTACGCAGATTATTTTAATGAAGCGTACTTACGCAGACTTATAAAGTATTTTCTGCTGCAATGGAACGTGTTGGCAGATAGTGGAGGTTTTGCAACACTTACAAACTTAATAACAAGAAAGACTCAAGCTAAATCCTGGCAATACATTTTCACCCGATAATTGTGTGGGTAGATTTCGCACTTCCGTATCTTGTTTTTGGCGATAAATTTCTACTTGCTGCTGTTGAGGGTTAATTAACCATGCCAATTGCACGCCTGCATCTATATATTCCTGCATTTTGGAACGCAACATTTCCAAATCATCCGTTGCTGACCTTAATTCAATGACAAAATCGGGTGCAATGGGGGGAAATTTACGTCTTTGTTCAGGTGTAAGTACTTGCCAACGTTCTCGTTGAATCCAAGCGGCATCTGGGGAACGGTCAGCACCATTGGGTAATTTGAATATAGTAGAAGAACTGAAGGTAAATCCAAGGCCAGTTTGCCGATTCCAGATTCCCAAATCAATAATTAAATCTGCTTCTCGATTGCCGCTTTCACCTCCAACGGGGGACATGATGATTAATTCTCCCTTGGTAGTGCGTTCAAATTTCAATTCGCGGTTATTTTGACATAAGTGATAAAATTGTTCGTCACTCAGGTGAACAGTGTCTAGTTTTAATGTCAAATGACTCATAACCTAGACCTAGATTAAATAGTTGCAAAGATTATATCATGCCATATCTTAACGGCTGTAAGATGCCGATCGCGCTTGCGCTTTGCGTACCTCGCAGGTTCAAAAACTAGGATACCTTCTGAATGCACCCAGGCGGATGAGGGTTTGTGTGGCCGCGATTTATAATCGCCAGGTGGTTTATAAACAAATTAGAGATTCTGGAAAGGGAATAAACGATGCGACTATCACAAATGTTATTCGTTACACTCCGGGATGATCCAGCTGATGCTGAGATTCCCAGTCATAAATTATTACTCCGTGCAGGTTACATTCGTCGCATCGGTAGTGGTCTTTATGCTTATTTGCCGTTAATGTGGCGGGTACTGCAAAAAGTTTCCCAGATTGTGCGGGAAGAAATGAACGCTACAGGCGCACAAGAATGTCTCTTACCACAATTACAACCTGCTGATTTATGGAAGGAATCGGGACGCTGGGACACTTACACCAAAGCTGAGGGGATCATGTTTTCCCTAATTGACCGCCGCGAGCAACAATTAGGATTAGGCCCAACTCATGAGGAAGTAATCACAGCGATCGCTCGTGATATGATTCGCTCTTATCGCCAGTTACCCCTACACCTCTACCAAATTCAAACTAAATTCCGCGACGAAATTCGTCCCCGCTTTGGTTTGATGCGCGGACGGGAATTTATCATGAAGGACGGCTACTCCTTCCATACCGATGAAGCCAGCCTCAAAGAAACTTACCAGGATATGTATAAAGCCTACAGCAATATCCTGCGACGTTCTGGTTTAGCTTTTCGGGCAGTGGAAGCCGATTCTGGTGCAATTGGTGGTTCTGGTTCCACAGAATTTATGATTTTGGCGGAAGCTGGTGAAGACGAAGTTCTCTACACTGAGGATGGTAAATACGCTGCTAACGTAGAAAAGGCTGTTTCTTTACCAATTGATGCCGAAACCTCACGGTTTACAACTTATGAGAAACGCGATACACCTGGAACAGAAACGATTGAAAAGGTGTGTCAACTCCTCAACTGTTCTCCTACTCAATTGGTGAAAAATGTCCTTTATCAGACAGTTTATGATAATGGTACAACGGTGTTAGTTCTGGTGAACATCCGAGGCGATCAGGAAGTTAATGAGGTCAAGTTGCAAAATGAATTGACTAAATTAGCTTCTGAATATGGCGCTAAAACTATTATTAGTTTGAATGTACCAAATGTAGAAGCCCAGCAAACATGGACAGCTAAATCTCTACCTTTAGGCTACATTGCGCCTGATATCGCAGATGAGTATATTGCTGCTAATAAACAGATCCATCCGAAGTTTTTGCGCTTGGTGGATCAAACAGCCGTTGATTTAAAAAACTTTGTTACAGGTGCGAATGAAGCTGGTTATCACGTAGTTGGTGCTAATTGGGGTGAGCAATTTAAGTTACCAGAGCGAGTAGTAGATATTCGTAAGTCAAGACCAGGCGATCGCGCCATCCATAACCCAGAACAAACCTTACAAAGCGCCCGTGGAATCGAAGCAGGTCACATTTTCCAATTAGGCACTAAATATTCCCAAGCTATGGGAGCAACTTATACCAATGAACAGGGTGAAGAAAAGCCGTTATTTATGGGTTGTTTTGGTGTAGGCGTATCACGACTAGCCCAAGCTGCCGTAGAGCAATCTTATGATAAAGATGGGATTATTTGGCCAGTTGCGATCGCACCCTACCACGCGATCGTCACAATTCCTAACATTAAGGATGCTCAACAAGTCGAAATCGCTCAAAAACTTTACACAGAACTCAATCAAGCAGGAATTGAAACCCTACTCGATGACCGCGATGAACGGGCTGGAGTGAAATTTAAAGATGCTGACTTGATTGGCATCCCTTACAGAATTGTAACCGGGCGGGCGATCGCTAATGGCAAAGTCGAAGTTGTAGAAAGAGCCACCCGTAAATCTCAAGAAATAGTCATTGATGAAGTTACCACTACACTCCAACAATGGATTACCGCCGCAATTGAGGTAAAAAATTAAACCATAGGCGCTTCTCTACGAGACGCTACGCGTAGCTTGCTTCCACGTTCGCGTAGCGTCCCGCAGGGAAGGGACGCAGAGGAATAAATACTTGACTTTGCGTTCCTCTGCTTTGTAAATTTAATCTTCAATCATCTCCAAAAAGAATGAGATTTACATAATTTGGTAGGTGACGGATTAGAAATAGAAATTCTAAAATTGAACCAGGGACTTACAGAATTAAAATAATCGCCTTTTGAGGCATAAAGTCTCCTCCAGGTTTCGGGAAACTCTCTACTTGTAAGTATCGTCTTTAACCAGGCTGCTCCTCACATAACTACCATATCAGCCCTCAGTTAGGAAGGTTTTGAACATGAAAGACCAACAAGGATCTAATCGTATTTCTTCAGGCGCAATTGCAGCTGTTTCAGCAGTGGTTGTAGCGGTGGGTGGCGGTGTGGCTTGGTTTACTACACACTCCAGCAATCCTCCCACACCGTCAAACCCCTCTGGGCGCATCGCTCAACCAGCACAGCCATCAACTAGGCAGCCAGCTAACGAGCAAACCCCTAATGTTTATTGGCTCAGACCAAAAGACAAAAGTGTTGCTTTGGTTCCCCAACCTGTTAAAGTCGCTTCTATACGAGCCAACCAGCCTTTAGAAGCAGCTTTCCAAAGTTTATTGGCAGGGCCGACAGAAGGAACAGATTCCACAACTATCCCCAAAGGAACTAAGCTGTTGGGACTGAAATCAGACAATGACGAAGTTCACGTTAATTTATCTGAAGACTTTACCAGTGGTGGTGGTAGCACATCAATGATGGGTCGCGTCGGACAAGTTGTTTATACTGCGACAAGTTTAAATCCTAAAGCCAAGGTTTACATTGACGTGAACGGCAAACCATTGGATGTTTTAGGGGGTGAAGGCGTAGAGTTACAACAGCCACTAACTCGTGAAAGCTTTGAGAAAAATTATCAGCTTTAGTTCTTGGTCATTGGTCATTGGTCATTGGTCATTAGCAAAGGACAAATGACAAAGGACAAATGACAACTGACCTAACGTTTGCTATTTAACACACGAAAATTACGGGCTTGCTCCTCTAACCTTGTGGCCAGGCGATCGCAAACCCGATTACACAAATCAAAAATCATTTCATCTTCCACCCGGTAATAGGCGCAAGTTCCTTCACTGCGGCGGCTAAGGATACCTGCTTGCCACATTACCTTCAGGTGTTTTGACACATTTGCCTGAGAAGTCTGTGTTGCCTCTACCAACTCTTGCACGCATTTTTCTTCATCCCGTAATAAGTGGAGCAGCCGCAAGCGCATCGGCTCACTTAACAGGCTGAAGTATTCAGCTACTTGTTGCACCACTTCTGGCGGTAAAGGCAACGTTTGTTTCATCAGGATTAACCCGCAAGGACTGAAGTTTTAACGATGACTCATTTCAGATGACTCATTTGATATATAGATTAATACTTAATCGGGGTTAATTCGCATCAAAGGTTGACCATATTCTACAGCGTCACCATTTTGGAGAAGAATTTCCATCACCTGTCCAGAGACTTCGGCTTCGATTTCATTCATCAGCTTCATGGCTTCAATGATACAGACGGTTTGGCCCTTGCGGACGCGATCGCCAACTTCCACAAATGCCGCTTCCCCAGGTGCAGGAGCGCGATAAAACGTTCCTACCATTGGGGAAGGCACTTCTACTAATCTCTGATCAATGATTGAGGGAGCATTTACTGACAACTGCAATTGTGTGCTAGTACCAGTATTCTCAAACACGCGAGATGTGGACACCTCCGTTACCTGACTCGCGTTCACCTGGTTTCCTCCAGATGAACCCGATGTCAAGCCAGAACCTACCACACCGCCGAAGGTTGCTTGACCTACCGACAACATCTGATTGCTGACGCTCACAGCCTTACGGACTGTTAGTTCAAAATCATCGCTTTTGAGCGTGACTTCTGCAATATCTGTTTGTGCGATAGTTGCCAATAGTTGGCGGATTTCATTAAAGTCCAATGGCACAGTTTTTATTACCTCGACCTATCCGTAAATTAGCATCTTAAGTGTGGCAGGGATTAAATCCAGATGTAGGGATTTCAATCGGGAGCAAACATCTCCATAGAGATGAAAGTTATTCCCTGCTGATATATTTATCTTCCTGGGTATCAACTTTGATGCGTTCTCCTTGGGAAATAAACAAAGGAACCATCACAATTGCACCGGTTTCCAAAGTTGCTGGTTTTGAGCCACCGGTAGCAGTGTCACCTTTTAAGCCTGGATCTGTTTGTACAATTTCCAGAACCACAGACTTAGGCAATTCTACTCCCAGCACCTGGTCGCCCCACTTAATAACTTCAGCTTCCATACCTTCCTTCAGGTATTTGACGCGATCGCCAATTTGTGCGCGGGTCAATCTGCCTTCTTCGTAGGTTTCCATATCCATAAAGACGAACTCATCGCCCTCTTTATAGGTATGCTGCATCGTGCTTTTTTCTAAAGTAGCTTGGGGCACAGTTTCCCCAGCTCGGAACGTTTTTTCCATCACGCTCCCACTTTGGACATTTTTTAACTTAGTTCGGACAAAGGCGGAACCTTTGCCTGGTTTGACGTGCAGGAATTCAAGCACTCGCCATACAGACCCATCTAATACAATTGAAACACCGGGTCGAAAGTCGTTACTGGAGATCATGAAACTTTCAAATTTTGGAAGACAATCGGCATTTATTGTACCCTTCTAGAGTCGTCATTGGGCATTTGTCATTAGTCATTTATCATTTGTCATTTGTACTGAGCGTATCGCTAAAGCGAAAGCTTCGCTAACGCGTAGCGTCTCCAAGAGTTGTCGAAGTATTTGTCATTTATCCTCCGCCCTTAACGTGGGAAGATTATTGATGGGTTACGTCCAGTCAACAATTTAATGCTGCATTTGAGTTATCCCATGCTTAACTTATTAAAATCCTGGCTGAAGAACAGCCTAATGGCAATACTGCTGGTAACAATATTTTTAGGCATAACTACAGCTGGGTGGACTCCCTCCAGTAGCGCCGCGCTGCCAGCCGGCAACGCAATTACCGACGGCAAGGCTTTGTTGCGGTATGCACTCCCGATAGATAACAAACCTGTACGGCAACTACAAGCCAGTTTAGAGGACATCTCTGCCCAACTGCGGGCTAATCGGCGATGGGGTGCTATTTCCAAAGACATCAGCAAAGCATCCCGAATTCTCGATAAACCCTCCCAAATCTTAACAAGCGTTCCCACAGAACGCCAACCCCAAGCAGAAGCTTGGATTACCGAGTTGAAATCTGGGGTGGGTAAATTAGAAGAATTGGCGAAGAACAAAGATAAAGAACAAATTCTGCAAGAGAGAGGCAAACTTCTAAATCTTGTGACTCAGATAGAAGAGTCAATGGTGAAAGAATTCCCCTTTGAAGTACCTGCCCAATACAGTAATCTGCCACAACTTAAAGGTCGTGCTACTGTAGAATTTAAAACTAACAAAGGCGATTTGACCGTTGTGGTAGATGGTTATAGCGCCCCTATTACTGCTGGTAATTTTGTAGATTTAGTGCAGAGGGGTTTTTACAATGGCTTAGAGTTTACCCGTTCTGAAGAATCTTACTTTCTGCAAACTGGAGATCCCGCAGGTAAAGATGTAGGTTTCATTGATCCCAAGACGGGCGAATATCGCGCTATTCCCTTAGAAGTTCTAGTTCAGGGTGATAAAGCACCTACTTATGGGATTACGCTAGAAGAAGCTGGTCGTTACGTTGATATGCCAGTTCTACCTTTTTCTGCTTTTGGTGCAGTAGTCATGGCTCGCCCTGAAAGTGAAGTGAATGGTGGTTCTTCGCAATTCTTCTTCTTTTTGTTTGAACCAGAACTTACCCCCGCCGGACGCAACCTATTAGATGGTCGCTATGCCGTTTTTGGCTATCTCACCGAAGGCAAGGAAGTTTTGGATAAACTGAAGGCGGGTGACAAAATTGAATCGGCAAAAGTCGTTCAAGGAATAGAAAATCTGGTTGAACCGCAAGCAGCATAAGAAGAGAGCAGGGGGAGAATAATTCCTGTACAGACGCGATTAATCGCGTCTCTCCTAACTCCCCTGATTTAGATTCCCGGCGCTGAATACTTGATCAACTGCGATCGCTAATTCTGGAAAAGTCCGTGATACAATTTCTTGAGTACCAGTAAAAACTGTTTCTTCGTAAAATCCATCTTCCAGTAGTAACACTGAAACTTTTGCTTCCAGTGGGTCTACAATCCAATATTCAGAAACCTCTAAGGCCGCATATTCAGAACGCTTATGACGATAATCCCGTTTAACCGACTCTGGACTGACCACCTCAACAATTAGTAACGGCGGTGACTGAAATACTGCTGAGGCATTCAACAATTCCCTGGCTTGCTCAAGCGTCACCACACACAAATCAGTCAACCTAGATTTATTTCTCCCCGTTCTCACTCCACTTTCTCTAAAACACAGCCAAGGTGAGCTACAACGTTTTATTTCTGCTTTGAAAGCAGTATCCAAAAAATCGACAATCAGAAAATGTTCAATAGTAGGTGGGTTCATTAGCTCTAGCTTGCCATCCACCAGTTCGTAATGAAAACCGTTGCCATCATCATAAGTTAAGTACTCCTCAAACGTGATGCTGGTTACTGGTGTTGTTACCATCCCAAGTGACCCCTAGACGATATTTTTATATTAAACAGTAAAGCAAATCATCAGTTTTCTTAGTAATTTTGCAACACGGAAAACCGATTGTGAACAGTGAGTTATCTTCTCAACAAGTCAAAGATATTGGCGAACAAGGTCTTTTAGAAAGATTACAGCGCTTCTGTCCTCCAGAAATTATCGGTGATGATGCCGCAGTACTTGAAACTGCACCAGGCAAATCTTTGGTAGTGACTACAGATGTACTGGTTGATGGCGTACATTTTAGCAACCTCACCACTTCCCCAGAAGATGCTGGTTGGCGAGCTGCTGCTGCCAATTTATCAGATTTAGCTGCAATGGGTGCTTCTCCATTGGGAATCACTGTCGGGTTGGGACTCCCCGGTGAACTTAGGGTGAGTTGGGTAGAACGCTTATACCAAGGAATGACAGAATGCCTGCAAAAATACAATACCCCAATTGTCGGGGGCGATGTGGTGCGATCGCCTGTGACGACTTTGGCAATTACCGCTTTTGGTCAAGTTAACCCTAATCAAATTATCCGTCGTTCTGCTGCTGTAGTGGGAGATGCGATCGTTGTTACAGGCGTTCATGGAGCCTCCCAAGCTGGCTTAGAACTGCTTTTACATCCCCAATCAGGACAAAACCTCAAAGATGTAGAACGCACGGCACTAATCCGCGCACACCAGCGCCCACAGCCACGATTAGATGTCTTACCAATCCTCTGGAAAATTTTAGCATCCCCATCTCCCATACCCATTGCCGGTATGGATAGCAGCGATGGTTTGGCAGATGCAATTATCCAAATCTGCCGCGCTAGTGGTGTTGGCGCTATCCTAGAACGCAGACAAATTTCCATGCCAGCAGCTTTTGACCATTGGCTAACAGAAGAGCAAGCACTAGCTTATGCTCTATACGGTGGTGAAGACTTTGAATTAGTGCTTTGCTTGCCACAAGAGTCAGCATTAGCCTTAGTACGAAATCTTGGTCAAGGTGCTGCGATCGTCGGCAAGATTACACCCGGATCAACAGTACTATTGCACGACGAACAAAAAAAATTCCCTGACCAAGTTCTGAGCCTTAGCCAGGGATTTCAGCATTTTAGTCAATAGTCCTTTGTCTTTTGTGAAAAACTAATAACCAATGACTAATGACAAATTATTGCCACTTCTCAGCGACCAATTCTGCCAAATCCAAAACTCGTTGGCTGTAACCCCACTCGTTGTCATACCACGCCATAACTTTTACTAAGTCATTGCCCATAACCAAAGTCAAGCTAGAATCAACAATCGAAGAAGCATCGCTACCTTGATAATCGGAAGATACCAGTTCTAGTTCGCTATAGTCCAAAATGCCTTTAAGTGGGCCTTCAGCAGCATCTTTGAGAGCTTGGTTAACTTCTTCAGTAATAGTACGCTTCTCAACCTGAACTACGAAATCTACCATTGAGACGTTCGGGGTTGGTACGCGCAAGGCAACGCCATTTAGCTTGCCTTTCAGGTCTGGGATAACCAGCGCCACTGCTTTTGCTGCACCAGTGGAGGTGGGTACAATGTTTATCGCTGCGGCCCTCGCCCGTCGCAAATCCCGGTGAGAAGCGTCTAGCAAACGCTGGTCGCCTGTATAGCTGTGGGTGGTGGTCATCGTACCTTTGATGATGCCGAACTTATCGTTCAACACCTTGGCAATTGGTGCCAAACAGTTGGTAGTACAACTAGCGTTACTGATAATGTTGTGTATGTTGTGGTCATAATCATGATGATTCACACCAACCACAAAAGTGCCATCCTCGTTTTTACCAGGAGCGGTAATCAGAACTTTCTTGGCTCCAGCATTCACATGCTTTAGCGCTCCTTCTTTGCTAGTAAATACGCCTGTTGCTTCGATAATTAGGTCAATTCCCCAATCTCTCCAGGGCAACTTTTCTGGGTTGCGATCGGATACGCACTTAATGGTCTTACCGTTAACGATGATAGAGTTATCATCGGCACTAATCTCAGCACCTTTGATCTTACCTAGCATCGAGTCATACTTCAGCAGGTGAGCATTGGTTCTAGGGTCTGACGTGTCATTAATAGCGACAAGATCAATTTTGCTATTCTCTCTACCCACCCAGCAACGCGCAAAGTTACGTCCAATCCGCCCGAAACCGTTGATTGCAACTCTAATCACAGTGTCTTGCCCTCTGTATTTATGCTTATATGTTGATATCGTTGACCCCAATCATATCGCAAAGGGGGGGGGCACTCATAACCATAAAGTGTTAGGTCAATAAAAAAACACATAATTTATTCAGATTTGTTCGAGTACAAACTGTTGTTAGTGATATATGATCTGACCGCTTCCGGTACTAAATAACGAATTGACTGGCGTTCGCGACACAATTTGCGAATTAGACTTGACGAAACTCCTACTAAAGGTATATTCAGGAGTTGCCAGTAAATGGTATATGACTGCTCCCTCAGTTGTTGCTCCACTTGCTTGCAGATTAATTTGCTTTGAGTTATAGTCTCACCACCTAGCAGTCGGGGTGCGATTAACCAATCACACATTTGTGCTAGTTCGTGTCCACGGTACCAACGAGGTAAGGTTTGGAAAGTATCCAAGCCCACAATCCAGTACCAGTGAGTATTTGGGTAACAAGCAGATAAGTCAATCAGAGTGTTAATGGCATAAGAAGTCCCAGAGTGATTTGCCTCCACTAGGGAGACAGTAAACGCTGGGTTATCTTTTATGGCTAATTGCAGCATTTCCACGCGATGCTCAAACAAAGCTGCTTCTTTATGAGGAGGATTTAGGGATGGCACCCAAATTACCTTTTCAAGAGATACTTCTTGCATTGCTGTCTCGGCTACGAGCAGGTGTCCCCAGTGAATTGGATCAAATGTGCCACCAAAAATTGCTAGTTGCTGCATCCAGTTATGCCTGGGTTTTATGCAATTGAAAAATAGTTTCATTACCAATGTACTATTGTAGTCAATTCACGGCTAAACTTGATGCAATTTCAAATCAGTTTCACTAAACAATGTATTATGTAGCCAATTCCAGTAAGGTAGACAAAAATATGTATTTGACATTACAAGAATTTCTTTCCCGATGTAGCCAAAATTTTCAGAATAATCTTAACAACAGTTCAGAAATAGTAAAAACCTCCAACCAAGGTAAAATCATTCTGAACACGCAAAACCAGACCAGAAACAACATCTGGGCATTAAACATAAATACGATATAGGAGTAGTTACGGTAAAAATCAAATTCCTGTTATGATACGCGTGTCATTTGTGATTATGGTGTGGTGTGGTGTAAGAGGAGCAATAAATGACTAATTCTGTAGATTTTAGTGGTAGACCATTTCATTTTATTGGCATCGGCGGCATAGGTATGTCTGCTCTGGCATACGTTCTCGCCAAGCGTCAATTTCCAGTATCAGGTTCGGATCTTCGTCCAAACCACATGACGCACAAATTGGAATCTATCGGTGCCCATATTTTTGGTAGACAAGAGGCAAGTAATCTCGAATTCTTTCGTCCTCAAGTATTAAATTCACAAGAACAATTACCTGCTGATACTAAGTCAAAATTACCTCAAGTCATTTGTTCAACAGCAATTAACACTAATAATTTAGAATACAAAGCAGCGTTGGAATTAGGTTGTCCAATTTTGCATCGATCAGATGTACTAGCCGCCTTAATTTCCGATTACTACAGTATTGCAGTGGCAGGAACACACGGCAAAACTACAACCAGTAGCATGATTGGTTATATGCTTCTGGAAGCAGGTCTAGACCCAACGATTTTAGTAGGTGGCGAAGTCAATGCTTGGGAAGGTAATGCTCGATTGGGACAAAGCCAATATTTGGTAGCCGAAGCAGACGAATCTGATGGTTCTTTGGTAAAACACGCTCCAGAAATTGGCATCATCACCAATATTGAACTTGATCATCCTGACCATTACGATACATTAGAAGAAGTAATTGACATCTTCCAGACATTTGCTAAGGGTTGTAAAACTTTAATAGGTAGTATTGACTGTGCGACAGTGCGCGATCGCTTACAACCCACAATCAGCTACAGCTTACACTCAGATACCAACGCTGACTACACCGTTACTAATATTGATTATCGTGCTGATGGCACCACGGCTCTAGTTTGGGAAAAAGGCAAAGCCTTGGGCGTGTTGAAGTTGCGGCTGCTCAGTCGGCACAATCTCAGCAATGCTCTAGCAGCAGTAGCTGTTGGTCGCGCCTTGGGCTTAGAATTTGGAGCGATCGCCAAAGGTATTGCAACCTTTGAAGGAGCAAGACGACGCTTTGAGCTGCGGGGTGAAGTTGATGGTATTACCTTCATTGATGACTATGCTCATCATCCTAGCGAGATTCGCGTTACTCTCGCCGCCGCACGTTTACAGGCAAGACCAGGACAAAGAGTGGTTGCTATCTTCCAACCCCATCGCTATAGCCGAACACTGACCTTTTTAGAAGAATTTGCCGAGTCCTTTACCCATGCTGATTTGGTTGTGCTGACTGATATTTACAGTGCAGGCGAACCCAACTTAGGGCAAATTACTGGTGAACAGCTAGCAGAGGAAATTGCTAAACAGCATTCCCAGGTAGTTTATCAACCAACTTTACCCTCAGTGCGTGAGTACTTGTTAAAAACATTACGCCCAGGAGACTTGGCGCTGTTTTTAGGAGCTGGGAACTTGAATCAGGTGATTCCTGAAGTAATTACTGCACTTTGCGAACCTGCTAAAGCCACATCTTAAGTGGAGACTTTGCAAAGTTTCGTTTCTGAGCAAAGCGCCCGTCTAGCAACGGTTCCATCTATGAACTCTATTACCGTATCTTTGCGGTAAATTAATGTAAAAATTTTACCAATATAAAGTAAAAATGACCATTTCCCAGGCAGCTGGAAACGTCTGCACAGTTTCTGCTTTGAATACAAAGAAACATCAAACAACTAATTCGGTGGATAGTGAAGTAATTTACTTACCAAATACTGATTGTGCAATCAAGCCCCAGGCTTGCTTGTCAGCCTTTACTTCCTATAGGGTTGGAGGAGCAGCTGATTTGTATGTTGCCCCCCGAAACTTAGAAGCACTGCAAGCCAGTCTTAAATACGCAAAAGAACGTGATTTAAAGGTGACAACACTGGGAGCCGGTTCTAACCTCCTGGTGAGCGATGGCGGTATATCAGGCTTAGTCATTGCAACTCGTCACCTCCGCTTCAGCAACTTTGACCCCCAAACTGGTCAATTAACCGTTGCTGCTGGAGAATCAATTCCCAGTTTGGCATGGGCCGCAGCAGAATTAGGATGGCAAGGATTGGAGTGGGCTGTTGGCATCCCTGGAACAGCCGGAGGTGCTGTGGTGATGAATGCAGGGGCACATAATAGCTGTATCGCAGATATGTTAGTTAGTGCCGAGGTACTTTCACCCAATGGCACGCTAGAAACTCTTACCCCGGAACAGTTAGGTTATAGCTATCGGACTTCCTTATTGCAAGGTGGCGATCGCATAGTCACCCAAGCCACCTTACAACTCGCGCCAGGTGCAGACCCAGCAAAAGTTGTAGCAATCACCAAAGAACACAAAAAGCATCGCTTAAGCACCCAACCGTACAACTTCCCTAGCTGTGGGAGTGTGTTTCGCAATCCCAAACCTTACAGTGCTGGCTGGTTAATTGAGCAAACTGGTCTCAAAGGCTACCAAATTGGTGGAGCGCAAGTAGCACTACTCCATGCTAATTTCATCGTTAACCGGGGTGGGGCCAAAGCTAGTGACATTTTTTGTCTCATTCGCCACATCCAACATCAGGTGCAAGAACGTTGGTCTATTAATTTAGAGCCAGAAGTCAAAATGCTCGGAGAGTTTCAAGGTGCTTGCTGAAACTTTCAATTCCGGGGATGGGGATTGGGAACTAGGCATATCAGTAAAGATGTGTCATAACTAATGCTCAGTGCCCAATTCCCAGATGCATTAATTATTGGTAAAAAAAGAGGCAAATTACTTACCGCATCTATAATTGAATTTGATTTGTTATTCAACGCACAAGCGTACAAATAATTATGACAGGAAAAGGACAGGGATTTGGCTTTGGCTTAGGAAAAATGAAGGAACTAGCCGATGCTTTTAAGAAAGCACAGCAAGTTCAAGAAGGTGCAAAGCGACTCCAAGAAGAATTGGAGCAAATGGAGATTCTAGGAGAATCTGGCGGTGGTCTGGTGAAGGTGATTGTCAGTGGGAACCAAGAACCCAAGCGGGTAGAAATCTCTCCAGAAGCTCTTGCAGAAGGTGCAGAAGTACTTTCCGATCTCGTGACGGTGGCAATGAAAGAAGCCTACAACAAGTCCACAGCAACAATGCGGGAACGCATGGAAGAATTAACCAGTGGGTTGGAGTTACCTGGATTTTAGTCATTGGTCATTAGTCATTGGTGAGCCAGTGCGGTCTTCTCCCAAAGGAAGAGGCTAGCGCCAAGGGGGTTTCCCCCATGAGCAACTGGTGTTAGCGACGCAGGAGCGTCACCCGAAGGGTCATTAGTCAAAAGACAAAGGACAAATGACTATTGACAGAGGACAAAAAATATCTATGCCTTACAAGTTGCTATTTGTCTGCTTAGGTAACATCTGCCGATCGCCATCGGCAGAAAACATAATGAATCATCTAATTGAGCAGGCAGGCCTGAGCGATGCCATCATATGTGATTCAGCTGGTACATCTAGTTATCACGTGGGTAGCCCACCTGACAGACGCATGAGTGCTGCGGCTGCTACAAAGTTGGGAATTAAACTACGTGGTCAAGCACGCCAGTTTCAAAAGTCAGACTTTCAAGACTTTGATTTAATTTTGGCGATGGATCAAGAAAATTATGAGAATATCCTCACTCTCGATCGCACTGAGCAATATCAGCATAAAGTGCGTTTGATGTGTGAGTTTTGCTCTCGACACACCTTAAAGGAAGTTCCAGATCCTTACTACGGTGGTCAAGACGGATTTAATCAGGTTATTGATTTACTGATTGATGCTTGTGAAGGTCTGCTCACAAAAGTTAAAAGTGAAGAGTTCTGAGTTTTAATTCCTAACTCCTCACTTTTTTATTCGACTAAACCATGCTTCATAGCAAAACGCACTAATTCTGCTCGGTTGCTGGTTGAAGTTTTTCTCAATAAACTGCTAACGTACTTTTCCACTGTGCGGGGACTCAGGTGTAGCTGATGACCCATATCGGCATTAGACAAACCATGAGTCAATAACTCTAAGACTTCTTGTTCTCTATGAGTTAGGGATGAGTGTAAGTGGGATGTCTGAATTTGAGTAGACAGAGAATTATGGGCATCCCCCGGTTTTGTCAAGCCGGAAATGCCCAAACTCTCTTTATGAGAAAAGCGATACTCCGATTGAATAATTTGCGATCGCTCCAAAAGATTGCGGATTGCTGCTGCTAACTCTTCCAATTCAAATGGTTTGGGTAAGTACAAATCGCACCCTGACTGATAGCCCAGAATTCTTTCCTGGGTCTTAGTTCGGGCTGTTAATAAGATTACAGGTAATAAGCGAAACATTGGTTGTTGACGCACCCTACGCACCAGTTCGTAGCCATTCATCTGTGGCATGATGATATCCGTGACAATCAAATCAGGATTATACTCATCCACCATAAACAAAGCCTCTTGACCGTCATTAGCCGTGATCACTGAGTAGCCAGACAGTTCAAGATAGTCGCTAACAGACAGACGAGTGCCCAAATCATCATCCACTACAAGGATCGTCAAGGGCATGGACAATACACCCCTAGCATTTTTTTTACTCAGAAATTTGCTTCTACGCGCTTCATAGGTGAACACTGGCAAGAATAGTGTTCTTATGTTTCATACTATGACAGGATTACCAGGTAATGACTGCCTTCAGGGTTGATTTATAAAGAAAATCTTAAATCTCTTGTAAGGTTAACGAAGTGCAACTCACCTTTAACTCCCTCAGATCGGGAAGCATAGAGAGCTTTTTAATTTTTAACAACTCATTAATAAGGCAGAGCAAATTTCCATTATAGTATAAATTATTATTAATTTTATCAGTAATGTACCAAAATATAAGTTAAGTAAGCATGATTGAAATAAGTTTGTAGAGAAGGCTTCAGCCCTCTCTTGGAGTAGCGTCTTGTAGCAAGATACCCAACAAGCTATACTACAAAACTTTAATTATTTACGCCGATTTACTTACAAGTCTTTGTGAAACTGCACAAAATCGAGCTTGGTGAAACTTGAGGTGTAATCCCCAAGTTCTGGATAAACCTCAGATGTAATCAATATCAGGTAACTTAAAGTTACCTGAAAACTCTTAATTGTGAACTTAGAAAAGCTAAATTAGTCATATACAGTTCAATATTTATAGCGGTTATAATCAATACCCTATAATTCGCCAGGCAATCCAAATATTTTTTTAGGTACATTTAAAACGCACAAAATTATCAATGAGCGACAAGAACGAAGGTTACAAAGTTATTGCTGACAACCGTCAAGCCCGTTATTTGTATGAAATTCTGGAAACTTACGAAGCCGGAATTGAGCTGACAGGAACCGAGGTTAAGTCAATTCGTGCGGGTAAAGTAAATCTCCAAGATGGCTATGCTTTGCTTCGCAATGGCGAAGCATGGTTGATCAATATTCATATCTCGCCCTACAACGCCAGTGGACAATATTTTAATCATGAACCACGGCGGACACGAAAGCTGCTGTTGCATCGTCAAGAACTCCGCAAGCTAATTGGCAAAGTAGAACAGCAGGGTCTAACTTTAATCCCTTTGAAAATGTATCTCAAACGGGGCTGGGTAAAAGTGAGTATAGCCCTTGGCAAAGGTAAAAAGCTCCACGATAAGCGAGAAGACCTGAAACGACGGCAAGATCAGCGTGACATTCAACGCGCAATGAAAAGCTATTAGGGGTTATTGTGGTTCAAACTACCACACCAGAGTGAGAAACAGATTGCTGTGAAAACCATGTTGTATGTCCACAGCGTGAGTTGTAAAAATCCCTAGTTTATAGCCACAGATTGATTTTATTAAGTTTGGGAATCGATACAGTGGTGAGTAACTTCGGATGGCATAAGGAATTGTCACAACTTATGAAAAGTAATTTCATTACAGCTGTTGGCGCAGGCGTTCTCACCTTGAGTATGGGAATTTTACCCTTGACTCTATCCGCACAAGCTCAGACGACAACTGATCCCGGAGCCAATACTGCTCCCAGAACGACCACTTACGATCGCAACGATTTTGATTGGGGTTGGCTAGGATTACTTGGTTTATTCGGTCTAGCTGGTTTGGCTGGTAAAAAGCGTGATCACGAACCGACTGCTTATCGCGACCCTAATGCCCCAGGTGCCACTACTTACAGGGACTAGACAATTCAAAATACATTTATTTGTCAGTTGTTCAGTAGAAAAACAACTGACAATTTGTTCGTGTTAATTTACTGCTGGCTCTGGATTAGATGAATTTGTCTGGTTTTGAGTTAAAGGTGTCCAGTAGCTGGCAATTAAAGCAACGATGAGCCACCAGAGGGTATTGACTTCAGGACGATACCAGACAGTATCTACAGTACCGTGAGCTAGCATACCCAACAAAATAGCGATCGCTCCAATTAACCAAAATCCCTCTACACTTCTCAATCGTCGCAATCGTCGCACTTGCAAAAGCGCCGTATTAAATGTAACGATTATTAGCCAGAGAAAGCAGGCTAAACCAACAAACCCAGTTTCTACAGTCACTTCAAACAAAATCGAATAAGCACTCAAAGCAGTGTAACGAGGACGTTGGTAAAGGGGATAAACTTTATTAAAAGAGTTGTGACCCGGCCCAATGCCGAAAATTGGGCGATCGCGAATCATTTCAAAGACAGCATCCCACACATTTCGACGAAAATTATTACTGCTATCTTTACGGTCAGCAAAAATGCTGAACACCCGCAGGCGAACTGGCTCTACAAATATCACTGCTAACAGTAATATCCCGATTAAACCTCCTAAGACAATGGGCAGCGACCAAGTACGCCAAAAAGGAGGCATTTCCACACTCTTCCAAAAAACTAGCAATGCCATCACAGCCAAAACTGCCACCACTAGTCCAATCCAACCGCCACGACTAAAAGTCAGGATTAGGCAGGCAGTATTGACAATCAACATTGTTAATGCTAAAGCTTTTTTGAGCCAGCTTTGCCATGCAAAAATTGCCACCAAGCTAAAAATTACTGCTGGTAAGAGGTATCCAGCCAATAAGTTGGGATTTCCTAAATAACTGTAGACCCTTGTAGTCTTAGACAGAGGAGATTCAGGATCAACCCAAGTTGCCAGTGCTGTGGCTCCAAAAAACCATTGCCGCAATCCATAGACACTGACAATTAAGGATACGTGCAGATAAAGGGTGAGAATCCAAGACCGGAGGCGAGGCGACCTTAATACCCTGGCACAAAGGGCAAATAGTAGCAAATACAAGGTCAACGTTCCCAAGTCGTTAAGTGCCGCTTTTTTCACTGGTGATAATGCTGTTGCGATTACGGCAACTCCCCAGTAGAGCAATACTAGTAGGTGAATGGGAGTGACTGACGAGACATTTGCAGGTGTGACTTCATCAGATAAAGTCAACAACAGCCAAAATCCCACACAAGCCACCAATAACAAACCTACCAACGTACTCGAAGCAAAAGGTGCAAGGGCATATATTGAGCTGAGTAATACAGCTGCGATCGCATCTCCCCACTGAATCAAGACGCTGGTTTGCCGCCAAGACCTTAACAGTCCCACCAGAGAACGGTGTACGTAACTGGTAGCAAGATATTCTTTGAGCGGTAAAGATGATAAAGTAAATAGTTGCCAGACTAAATTCATAAAAAACATTGCGATCAATTAGCCTGCCGACGCAGAACTTGGATTTGATCATAATGCTTATGGCTATAAAAAGGTAATAACGTAATTTGTAAATTAGTAATGACGCTTTTAATTCATGTACTTACTACATAACAAAGTATGAATTTGTCTTTCCCTATTCCCTATCACCTGTAATCTGTTCTCTATCGGCTGTGATTAGACATCACTAATTGCTTGCGAGGGAGTTGCCAGTTGCAGTGGCAAAGAAAGCACATAACGATATCCTGATTCTGGTGAACCTTGAATCAAAATTTGTCCAGCGTGCAACTCTGCCAGTTGACAACTTAGCAATAGGCCCAAGCTTTCACGAGAAAGGCTTCCATGTAATTTAGCTAAATTTAGACCGGAACTCGCAGCAAGAAAATTGGAGTGGGAATCACTCAGGCTTTTTGAATTGTCCACTGCTACTGATGAAGTCTCTAGTTGCTGTTGTCCTTCTATATGAGTATTGTAAGTTGCTACCTCACCGGTTAACTCTAGCAGCGACAAAGAATTGAGACGGAAGTAGGGGTCAACCTCAGTAATGCCATCCCCTAACCAGGGATGAGAAACCCAAATAGTAATGTTGAGCGTATCTTCCTTGTAAGAAACATGGATGCGAACAATGCTACCTGTAGCCGAAAGTTGAATCACACTGAAAACCAGGTGATATAACATTTGCCGCACCTTGTCTTTATCTAAAGGCCAAATGCGATTACGTCCCGGTTCTATAGAGAGGCGAATGTCTTGCTCGCGGCGATTAGCCACTTCTTCAAGGGTATTGATAGCTTGTTGACATAGCATTTCAATATCCACAGGAGCTAAATTCAGTACAGTTGAGTTGTCATCCATAGCTCCTAGTTCGGTAATTTCGTTTACTAGAGAAAGTAAGTACCGACCACTATGTTGGATAATTTCTAAATATTCTCTTTGCTTAGTCGTCAAAGGCCCATAAATTTCACGTCCTAAAACACTAGCCATACCAAGTACAGATGTTAAAGGCGTGCGTAACTCCTGAGTTAACTGACCCAAAAGTTCCAGTTTCAGTTGCTTGGTAGAAACAGAGTCGCTATCTTGAGTGGGTGCGGTGATTTTAATTTCAGTGTTACGTTCGTCATTAAGTGAAAATATAGGAGCGGTCTTGAGAGCGGTTGATTCGAGTTTGCCTTGCAAAAGTCGGTTACGCTCAAATTCACTCATACTCCAACGAGCTATGATTTGTAAAAACTCAATGTCTCGGGTTGTAAAATTGCGTGGCACTAAATCCATCACTGCCAACGCACCTAAACAATGTCCCTCAGCATCAATGAGTGGCGCTCCTAAGTAAGCACGAATACCATAATCCTGCACCAGCTTGCTGCTAACAAGTACTGGGTCTGTAAGTTTATGTGTATCATTAATTACAAATATTTGAAGACTCTCTACAACCTGAGTGCAGAACGATTCCCTGCGTGACAGTTGGCGGCTTTGTGCTAAATGATTCATTAGTCCTAGCCTAGATAAGCCCACTGCTGACTTAAACCAGTGACGTTCTTGATCCACAAATCCCAATATGGAAATTGGTGCTTCCAAAAAGTGGGCAGCAGTCTGTGTGGCTTCTTCAAAAACCGGAATCGTTTCTGGTTGCCGCAAACCTAAATCCGACAAAGCTTTTAGGCGTTGCTGTTCTCTTGATTCATGAGAATCCCAACCATCCTTTAGGGCAAATAATTTGTTTTCAGGCTCTATCATTGCCACTGCTACCTTAATAATTTCTCTATTGTGTAATTGATCCAAGTCCTATTTCTAGGTTATCAATTGCTATTTTTAAGCATTCCCTAATTTTGCCTCTGACAAACAAATTTAGGGCAAAATTTTTTTCTCCCTTCCATTAACTCGGCGATGCAGTATGCACAAGTTACTAATTACTGGTGCTAGATATTCTTTATTTACTACTGGTGTAGTCTTTATTGCTTGGGATTTTACAGTCCGATTGCGTTAGATTTGGATTCAGCCAGGGTAAGCTAATCCTAAGGATACAATACAAAGAAGCTGTCATTCTTTATGTACAGAAGGAAAAATTATTACTGGCAATCCCTAAGTAAAATGACTTACAAAAATTATATTTGAGTAACTTTTATAGCAGTTATTACTTATAAAAGCTAGCACTAATGGCTGATAATCCTAAATAACTTATATAAGTCTCAATCGAATAGATTGAACCTATTACAATTTCATGTTGAAAATTGTGTGGGCTTTTTTATTTTTTCCATTTGAGGAAATATTTTTTGAGGAAAACTAGTAATGAATAAAATGGCTGTTAGAGTTCCTTTTGTAGACCTGAAATTGCAACACGAACCAATTCAAATGCAATTGCAATATGCAATTCAATCTGTATTGGAACAGGGAGATTTTATTTTAGGGCAAGCACTCTCAGATTTTGAAGCAGCATTTGCGGCAGTATCGGGGGCAGCTTATGGTGTTGGTGTTGCATCAGGAACAGATGCGATCGCTCTCGGATTGCAAGCTTGTAATATTGGTGCTGGTGATGAGGTAATTTTACCAGCCAACACTTTTATCGCAACCTTGATTGGAGTTATCCGCGCTGGCGCGAAGCCAATTCTGGTAGATTGCGATCGCCAAACAGCTTTAATTGATTTAGAGGCCGCAGCAAAGGCAATTACGCCTCAGACTAAAGCAATTATTCCTGTACATCTCTATGGACAAATGGTATCGCCACGTGAACTCATCAAGTTTGCTGATACCTACAAACTACTAATTTTTGAAGATGCTGCCCAAGCACACCTTGCCCAAAGAGACGGATATCACGCTGGTTCAGTAGGCATAGCAGCAGCGTTTAGTTTCTATCCCAGCAAAAATTTGGGAGCATTTGGGGATGGGGGAATGCTGCTGACACGAGATTCAGATGTCGCCCAGAAGATGGGGCGTTTGCGAAATTATGGTGCATCGCAAAAGTATTTTCATACTGAACCCGGTACGAATAGCCGCTTGGATACTTTACAAGCAGCTATTTTGCACCAAAAATTACCATATTTGCCACAGTGGAATCGCGATCGCTTGACTATTGCCCAGCAGTATGATCTTGAACTAGCACCCTTGGCAACTGCTGGTATTATTCCTATGGAAAACCAAAGTGATACAGGACACGTTTATCATCTTTATGTCATTAAAGTTGATGATTCTTGCCCAATAGAACGCCAGCAACTCCAAGAAAAACTCACAGCCGTGGGAATTCAAACTGGCATTCACTACCCAATTCCTTGTCATCTCCAGCCAGCATTCAGCAATTTAGGCTATCAGCCGGGAGATTTTCCCCAAGCAGAAAAACTGTCACAGCAAATATTATCATTACCAATGTATCCTGGTTTGAGCAGTAGCCAAGTTAAAGAAGTTGTAGCTGCGATCGCTCATGCAGTCTCAACAACTTCTAAGGTAGATGAAACCTCCAATGCTGACCTTGACAGCGTGGTAGCCTGAACTGAATTCATACTTATATGTGCATCCAACAATTAGACATTTGTTCTTTGTCAGTTGTTCTTTGCAAATGACCAATGACCAATAAAAATTATGGCACTCCAGCAACAGATTAAAAAAAGAAACGCCTCAGACTTATTGAATCTAGCTATTATAGGCGTTTTGCTGCTGCTTTATGCGCCTATATTGCTACACTGGTTGGATGGTTGGCTGAACAAAAATATCAGTACAGAACACGAATATTTCAGCCACGGGATTATTGGTTTACCATTTGCGGCTTATCTGGCCTGGATAAACCGAAAAAAGTGGACACGTTTACCAGATACCACACATCCTTTGAGTGCTGTTTTATTGTTACTAGGGGCAGTGTTTTATCTTAGTGGTGTTACAGAGTGGGTTAACCTTTCCTTACCCGTTATCCTGGCAGGATTATGTTTGTGGTTTAAAGGAATAGCAGGTTTGCGATCGCAAGGATTCCCCCTGTTATTGGTATTTTTGGCCACCCCGACGGCAGCACCCTATCTCATTGCCCCCTATACCTTGCCTCTGCAAAGCTTCATCGCTGGTACGGCAGGTTTCATATTGAATCAATTTGGTATGGACGTAACAGTAAATGAAATCAATCTCTACGTGGGAGGACGCATTGTAGAAGTTGCCCCCTATTGTGCAGGGTTGAAAATGTTGTTCACGACTCTCTACGTTGGCTTGATGCTGCTTTATTGGACAGATGGTTTATCTTCACGGCGCACAACCATATCGTTTTTATCTCTTGCTGCGATCGTTAGTACTACTGCCAATATCATTCGTAACACTTTACTGACTTTCTTTCACGGCACAGGTCAAGAAGCAGCTTTTAAATGGCTACATGAAGGTTGGGGTGGTGACTTATACTCTGCTTGTATGCTGGTGTCATTAGTACCCCTACTGAATTGGATTAATAGCTATTTTTCAGCATCTCTAGAAACTGAGCAAGAAACAGAAAGTTAGAACTATGGGCATTGGGAAGAGGACTTGGGGACAAGGAGAATTGGGGACAATGGGAAAGACTTGTTTCAAGTTCTCACCTCTTGTCCCCTTGTCCCCTGCTCCCTGCTACCCTCCCTCTTAATCTACTCATAAATATTACTGAACTCACGGTGTGATTTTATAAAGTAAAATTTTGCCTAAGTATCACAAATTTTACTGATGATTTCATTCTCCAAGTTTTTCAAAGAAAACCAATTTAGTCAGGTAGCAGCACTTTTGTTATTGCTACTACTGCTAGCAATAGGAGGGATTCCCGGATATCTAACAGGACATTGGCAATGGAAACAGCCGCTACCTGTTACCAATCTCCACGAGTTAAAACAGATCCGCAACACTGGGTTAGCCCTTCCTGGTTGGCAAACTATTGAACAATCAGAACAGCAAATTGGCGAACATAAATGGTCTTTGCAAGTAATGAAAAAAGAAGGTTCGCAATCCCAGGCAATCCTGCTTTTGCTGCCGCAAAATGGGCCTATGGATCAACCAGAGGTAGAGTGGACAGATGTTAACGGCTGGGGAAGATCACGCTGGGGAAAGTGGGATATAGCGCAATCTCGTTCTGCCGAATTTACCGTGAAACAGTCTGAAAAGTTGGCTTCTAATGTTGTTGAAACTAAAGTAGAAGCTAGGTTTTTTCGTGCCGCCACACCACAGCAAACCTTCGCTGTCTTGCAATGGTACGCAATGCCAGACGGAGGAAATCCATCACCTTTCCATTGGTTCTTGGCAGATCAAGTGGCCCAGTGGCGCAAGCAACGTATTCCCTGGGTAAGCGTGAGCATTCTGATCCCGATGGAACCTTTAGGGAAGGTAGAAACATCTTGGTCTTTAGCCAAGTCTATAGGGGAAACAGTGCAAAGTACATTGATGGCAGGCCCTTTGTAAAGTATCTGATGAATGCCTTTGTGCAGAGATTTATCAGAAGTAAGTAAGTTGGTAGAAATAAACCAAATTATGTTATGAAACGTAAATAGTCTTAAAGTCCCTACTAATGACCAATGACAAAGGACAAATGATAGTCCTTACTAGTTAGCTTTAATTGCGCCAACCTACTTATCTTTATAAATTGCATTCAGCCTAAAACTTAGACAAAAGATGTTAATAATATGAAGTTAGTATTTAAATTTAGTAAAGTTCTTCTCTTTTTCTTGGTAAATACTTGCAGACTCCAGAGACATTGGGGACATTAATAGAGTAAAATAACGACTCGGCGCGAATAATTCTCATATCATTTTTTCTGCACCGATGTTCATAGATCCCACTTCTTATATGCGTGCATTCAGCGCCCTGTGTCTTGTTAGTCTTCAAGTAGGAGTTTTTTTAACAACACCTATCCAACTTGTTGTTGCCCAGCCTTTTCCATCTCAAGGACAATCACCAAGGCAACCCCCCTCGCCTGTGCCAGGTACTGAGACTGAGGTTATACCTACAGGTGCAAATGACGAAACTTCCAGCCAACTCAGCCGCTACCTCTTGGGGCCAGGAGACATAATTGGCGTTGTACTTCAGCGTCCTCCTGGCCCATACCGCTTAGGCATAGGAGATGGAATTAGCGTTTCGGTTCAGCGCTTTCCAGATTTGAGTTTTCAAGCTTTAATCAACCCAGAAGGTAACATTGTAGTGCCACTACTGGGAACAGTTTCTTTACAAGGTTTAACTTTAGAAGAAGCTCAAGAAAAAATCCGCTTGGGTTTAAATCGTTATGTTGTCGATCCAGTAATAGTTTTAGCCTTAGCAGCGCAGCGTCAAGACTTAAGTTTTCAAGCTGTAATTAGTCCCGAAGGCAACATCGTAGTACCGCAAGTAGGAACGGTGTCATTACAAGGTTTAACTTTAGAAGAAGCTCAAGAAAAAATTCGCTTGGGTTTAAGTCGTTTTTTCCCAGATCCAATCGTAGTAGTATCTTTGGCAGGGACGCGACCAGTTCAAGTTACCGTTAGCGGAGAAATATTCAGACCAGGAATTTATCCGATTAATTCAGCAACACCCCGCGTTGCTGATGCCTTGCTAATATCTGGGGGTTCAACGTTAAATGCAGACCTGCGACAAATACAAGTACGCCGCAAGTTAATTGATGGTTCTGTGATTTCACAAACTATTGACTTATATGCAGCACTGCAAAATGGCGGTTCAATTCCTAATTTACGCTTACAAGACGGAGATGCGATACTCGTCCCCCGTCGTGAAGTTGGTAATGATGACGGTTATGACCGCAATTTGGTAGCACGTTCATCCTTAGCCACACCACAGATTAGAGTCCGGGTTTTAAACTACGCTGCGGGAGGTCTCTCTATTCAAGCACTGCCTAATGGCAGTACGTTTGTAGATGCTTTGGGAGGAGTAAATCTTGATACTGCTAATCTCCGAGATATCGCTCTCGTTCGCTTTGATCCTGAACAAGGTAAAGCTGTTACCCAGAAACTTGATGCTAAAAAAGCTCTAGGAGGCGATGCATCTCAAAATGTGGCGCTTCAAGATAATGATGTTATTGTTGTTGGTCGTAACCTCATAGGTAGAATTACTAATTTCCTAACTACCATTACCCAACCTTTCTTCAACGTTCAATCCTTTCTCCGGTTTTTTGACAACTTCGGTGGCGGGTCAAATTAGTAACTCTAAAAGAAGGATACAATCTGGAAATAGTTGGGAGTGTAGGAAGCCACATCTCCAACTGGTCTTTGAATTCGTGAATGTAAAAATATTAAACATATCAACCAATATATAGTATGAAGTTGATAGCGTTCTTTTATCAAAACCACTATCTTTAGTTTGGTGCTTCCTAAATTTTGAATTTTGAATTTTGAATTGGAGCGAAGCGACCATGACCCCACCAATTGTTAAGCGCTATCTTATTGCTTTTGATAAGTACAAGTGGATTGGACTAGCTAGTTTTGGTCTAGTTATAGTAGGGTCGACTTTGGTAGCTATGCAACCAGAGCCACCTACTAGCTATATAGCATCTGCCGCACTTACCTATAGTGGTCCACCAGTTTCTTTCTCTGCAACTGGTACTGAAATCCAACAGCAAGGAAAGGAACTGAATCAGGAAGTTTTACTCTCCAACCAGATAATTGCAGCAGTGGCAGAAAAAGTCGGTGTCAAACCGACAAAGCTGGGTAACAGTGTTGTCCTTTCTGTTCCTAAAAAAAACCCCAGGACTGGCGAATTGGAATCTAGTATTTTGGAATTGAAATATGTAGATACTGATCCCAAACGAGGTATACAGGTCTTGGCGGAATTGATGCAAGCAATGATCAAGTTGAGCAGTGATATCAATACTGGGCGATTACAAGCAATTATTGAAAAGATTAACGATCGCGTACCACAAGCTAAACGAGAGTTGCAAGTTGCTGAAAAGAAGTTAGAACAGTACGATCGCATCGAACGAACGGCAATATTAGCAGCCGAGAATGGCAGCTTGTTAAGCGCTGTTACTGCTAGCCAAAATCTCCAACGGCAGATGCAATTAACTATTTCTGGGGTTGATGGTCAAATTCGCAGTTTACAAAATAAGTTAGGCTTAACAGTCGGACAGGCTTATGTTTCTTCTGCTTTGAGTGCCGATCCAATTATTGGTAACTTACGAGCGCAAATTTATCAAAGTGAGTCGCAAATCGCCGTACTCAGAAAAGATTTGCGACCGGAACACCCAACGATGATTCAGTTAATGCGTCAGAAGCAAGCGGCTGAAGAATTGCTGCAACAACGTGCGGCAGAGGTATTAGGTGGTGATGGGACGGCAGCTCCGCTTCAGGGTAGCGTTGCAGGTATTCGCACCCAAAGCAGCTTAGATCCAGCCCGCCAGCAATTGGCAAACCAAATGGTGTCTTTGCAAACCCAACGGGAGACACTGCAACAACAATTAGTTCAAGAGATCCAACAAGAAGCGCGACTACGGCAAGAGTATTCTCTGATACCCAATAAGCAATTAGAGCGATCGCGTTTAGAACAGGAGGTTGCCCTCAAAAAATCTATCTACGACCAAATGCAGGTGAAGCTAACCGATGCTAAAACCGCAGAGGCAGAAACTACTAGCAGCCTCAGTATTGCCAGACGGCCTACAGCTGCTGCCGACATCAAACCCCCGAAGAGTGTACCTATTACTCTTGCTGTGGGCGGTTTCTTAGGTGTGGTGATTGGTGGTGGGGTGATATTTTTGTTGGGAGCGCTGGAAGGGACTTTCAAAACCAGAGAGGATATTCGCGAGAGCCTCAAGCAACGGGAAGTGGCAGTATTGGGAGAATTGCCTTTAATGCCAGTTGATGATTTGGATAAAGAGGCAGTACCGGTGGTCATTTCTGCTGATTCTCCTTATTTAGAATTTTATGAGAAATTCCGCAGTAATCTGCGCCGGATAGGTGGTAAAAACTTAAAAGTGGTGTTGATTACTAGCACCAGTAGCTTAGAGGGTAAGACGGCAAGTGCTTATAACTTAGGTATAGCTTCTGCCCGTGCTGGTAAAAGAACCTTGATTATCGAAACAGATTTGCGATCGCCTTCCCGTTCTACATCTCTGAAAGTAATTCCTGACCCCGATGCCTCAATTGAACCCCTACGTTATTACGCTAACTTAAGTGAATGTATCCGTTTAGTTCCTGATGTAGAAAATTTATACATTCTTCCAAGTCCTGGCCCTGTGCGCCAATCTGCTGCTATTCTGGAATCTAGCGAAATGCGGCGGCTGATTGAGGATGTCCGCGAACGCTTTGATTTAGTTATTTTAGACACTAGTCCACTCAGTATATCGAATGATCCTCTGTTAATCCAACCTTACAGTGATGGGATCGTATTAGTGACACGGCCACACTACACACAAGAGAATATGTTAGGTGAAGCTGTTGATCAATTGGTAGAAGCTGAACTGGGGTTGTTAGGAGCAATTATTAATGGTGCTGATATCATTGTTTCTGTACCTGAAGAAGTTGCACAATCATCAACATTTACATCTGAGGTAGAAGAATCAGAAGAAGTTTCAGCCGCTGCTAGCAAAAACTGATATCCCAATAGGTAAATTTCAATGTTGTATGGGCGCTTCTCTACGAGACGCTACGCGTAGCTTGCTTCCACGAAGTGGTACGCATTCTCACTGGGTAAGTAAGCAAAGATTAACGCAGAGGTTTGATAGCTAGCAATTTTTTCGCTATGAATTTAGACAGAAAATGCTGTATTTAGTCCTGCCTAAACAACCCAAACAGGGGAGCAAGAATTACCCCAAAAACAAAACCCCCGATATGCGCCCAGTAAGCAACTCCACCGGTTTGTACAGTCATGTGAGCGGCTGTTTGTAAGGTAGCAAGACCAGATATAACATTCTGCACAAAGAAAAGTCCAATTATCACTAGTGCTGGAATTCTGATGGTAGTGATGAAAATCCCCAAAAAAACTAAGGTCATGACTTTAGCATGGGGAAAGCGGATAATGTACGCACCCAAAACCCCAGAAATTGCACCACTTGCCCCCAAGGAAGGAATCTCAGAATTCATACCAATAAACCATTGGCATAAGGCAGCTAAAGCACCACACGCCAAATAAAAAATTAGATATTTGGCATGACCTAATCGATCTTCAATATTGTTGCCAAAAACCCAGAGGAACAACATATTTGAGATTAAGTGCCACCAACCACCGTGTAAAAATTGCGACGTAAATAATGTTATCCACTCTCCATTCAAATTGGTTGTTAACTCTTGAGGTACTACCGCATACTGACTTAAAAACTGACTCAATTGTGCATTTGACAGGCTCACCTCGTGAAGAAAAACTACAATATTTATGCCAATTAAACCGTAGGTGAAATACGGGGTGATTCGCGTCGGATTTTCGTCGTAGAGGGGAAACACAGGTGTTTTTCCTAAATTATTGGCTAATTGCAATATAGCTTGTAAGGCTAGCAGTTGCGAAGCTTAGGCAATGTCGCCTATTAAATCAATCAGTCTGATTGATAGTTCCAATAACAAAATCACTTATACCAAGATTCTTCCTGTGATTTATCGTTAAACAAACCTAACAGAGGGCCGAGAATTGCCCCAAAGATAAACCCACCGGCATGGGCCCAGTAGGCAATACCACCGCTTTCCATACCTATATTGGTACGTGTTTCGAGACTAGCAAGCCCGTAGAAAGCTTGTTCGAGAAACCAGAATCCCAAAAAGAAATATGCCGGGACACGGAAAGTTGGGAAGAAAATTCCTAAAGGCACTATGCCGAGAACTTCAGCGTTGGGAAAGCGAAGAATATATGCTCCGAGAATGCCTGCGATCGCACCACTCGCACCCAAAGATGGAATGCTAGAATCTTGAGCGAAGAACCACTGTGTTAATGCTGCCAAAACACCGCAAGATAAATAAAACAGTAAATATTTGGCATGACCTAATTTATCTTCAACGTTGTTACCAAAAATCCAGAGGAACAGCATATTACCTGCTAAGTGTAAGAAACCACCATGCAAGAATTGCGAGGTAATCAAAGTTGCCCATTCTGGTACTGGTTGATGTACAGAGATACCACCAAAGCTGAGGGTGAGTTCTCGTGGAACTACAGCCGCAAGGTGTAAAAATCCATTTAATGTTTGTGGGGGAAGACTTGCTTCATAAAGAAAAGCGAGGACATTGGCAGCAATCAACCCATAAGTTACATAAGGTGTGATTTTTGTGGGATTATTATCGCTAATTGGAACCACGGGCGTTTTTATCCTGATTTTAAGACAGCAATTCTACAATACGGAATTTTGTAAGTAGTTTCTTCTACCTCGTGGATGGATCTTGCTTTGAGACTTAAAAACCGAAAGCTAAAAAACCACCATCGACAGTGATACATTGTCCAGTGATGAAAGATGCCGCAGGCATACAAAGAAATGCTACTAAACCCGCTACTTCTTCTGGTTGACCAACTCTTCCCATAGGTGTTTGGGACAGAACTAATTTGAGAAAATCTTGGTTATCGAGTACAGACTCGGTTAGAGGCGTGCGAATAGCCCAAGGTGCTACGGTATTTACCCTAATATGATCGCAAGCCCATTCAACTGATAGCGATCGCGTCAGTTGATTTATAGCCGCTTTAGTCATACCATAAGGAGCGCCTGTACGGTTCGAGACTAAACCCGCCACAGAACTTATATTCACAATGCTGCTATTTTCCCCATTTTGCAGTAGAGGGTAAAATAGACGGCACATCTCAAAAATTGATATCTGGTTTGTCTGGATGATGAACTGATATTCAGCAGCTGTGTAGTCTAGTACTTTTTTGCTGATATTGGTTCCCACATTATTAACCAGGATGTCTAATTTATCCCAGGTTTTGCTAACCTGCTCAAAAATGGCTTGTCGCCCCTCAGCAGTTGCAACATCTGCCGTAATTCCATAAGCAGGTAATCCTAATTCTCGCCAGATAATTAGTTGTTGGTCAACATCTTGAGAATTCCGTGCCACAATTATGACTTCTGCACCTAGAGATAAGAACTCATTGGCAATAGCTAGTCCAATGCCTTTGGTAGCACCTGTAATCAGTGCTTTCTTTCCTGTCAGTGTCCAGCGTAGACGTAGCCCGCCGTAGGCATCACTCATTTGTAATTTTGCGGATTTTTAATTTTCAAGGTATCAATTTAAGAGTTTATATTGTAAGTGCCCAATGCGATCGCTTTTTATAGTAATGTAGGCGATCGCAATCTTTAAACCATTCACAACATCTGATTCCAATTCAGTAGCTGATCAAACTCATGTTTTTTTCAAATTCTCTGGAAAATCAACTCCAGCGCTGGAACGAAACCATTCGCAATCAGCCGAAAAATCCTAATACTTACGTTCGCCGGGGTATGATTAACTTCCAACTGGCAAAAATTGATGAATCTATTCAAGATTTTGACATAGCAGAGCAATTGGATGCTAGTATTAAACCCTACCTCTGGCAACGGGGATGATCGTACTATTACGCAGAAAGATTTGCTGAGGGCGCTGAACAATTTGAAATAGATTTAACTGTAAACGCTCAAGATGTAGAAGAGACAGTATGGCGATATCTCTGCATAGCTCGTTCATTAGGTGTTGAAGAGGCACGTAAATCTTTACTAACTGTGAAAAATGACCCTCGACGCATTATGCAGCGCGTATATGATTTATATGCGGGAGATTGTACACCAGATGATGTTTTAACTGTTGGTCAATCAGAAGGTATAAAGGGAAATTTTTACAGTCATCTTTACTTGGGATTATATTACGAAGTCGAGAATAATATTGGTTTAGCTCAGGAATATATAGTTAAAGCTGCTGATAATTACAAAATTGATGATTATATGTGGTATTTAGCGCAGGTACATAAAATACTGCGAGGATGGATATAGTAAAGTGTTGATCTCAATTTTCAGTGGCTTCGCTTTCAAACTGCACTTGTCTGTACAAATCGATTATCGCAATTTCTACATCCACCGATTCTAGCCGTAATATTTCATCCAAATTATACTCCGATAGCACCCATTTCCCCTGTTCGTTGCGCCGAAACACTTCTACAATCGGTTGAGCTACTTGTACTAGGACATATTCTTGCAAGCTTGGAGATTGGCGATATTTAGCAAATTTTTTCCCCCTATCGGCTGCTTCTGTTGAAGGTGATAGCACTTCGATAATTAAGCAGGGAAATTGTACTAATTGTGGATCAGTATCTCGCTCATCGCAAGTCACCACCACATCTGGATAAAAATACTTTTGCTCCGGTTCTATCTGCACCTTTACATCTACAATGTACACTTCACAGGTGCGTAGGCGTAGCCCGTCGTAGACATCGGCTAAGGCATCATCTAAGAGCTTAAAGAAATTGAGACAAACCCGATTATGGTTGCGTGTACCACCGCTCATGGCCACAACTTCGCCATCCCAATACTCGTAGCGTTGCTCTTGGGTAGGTTCCCAAACCAGATATTCTTCTGCACTCATCAAAATGTTGTCGGGTAAAGCAACCATTGGCGCGATCTCTTAATGATTCACTTGATTTAGGATAGCGAAAAAAGGGCGTTCTCTTTTGGTATAACTATTCCCACGATCCTCTGAACTAATCTGATTTTGAATCTGACACTGTTACTTCGATAGGTTTTTCGGGAATTCTACAAATATGGCTCTTGAGATTTCTTAATCAACTGAGGAAGAGGGAGATATAGGAAACTGGAGAGATAAAAAAGGTGAGACAGAAGATATGCGATCGCATATTTCAGTAGAGCAGTTAAATAATGCACTTTAAGCAAAACATCGCAAATTACATCATGCAAAATTTCACAAACTTTCCCAGTTTAATCGACCGATGGCTTCGCTATGAATTCCAAACAATCTTAGTTGTATGTTTTTTACTTTGGACACCGCTTTTAGTTATAGAAACTTTGCAGATTCAACATTCTTGTCATCCCATGATTCACTGGTCTGGTACGCTGCCGGCAGAGTGCCAACCTAAAGCGCTGCAACTTAATTCTAGTTCATCTAAAAAACCTAAAACTCGGCGCGATCGCTCTCAAGAACAAAAACAAATAGCAAAGAGCGATCGTAGTCCATCACCTAAACCCTCGTCCACTCCTCAACGTCAAATACCTAGCATATCTCCACCATCTCAATCACCAGAGACAGAAGATGTTCTCAAAATAGCAAAAGAGCATTCAGACATCACAGGTGGTGTTATTGGAATTGGAGTTGCAAGTTTTATGGCTGTTATTGGCGGTGTTCCCCTAGCTGTGGCCGTCGGAATTGGTGCAGTAGTATGGCTTGCAATTAAGACAGTGCTTTAGCAAAACTATCTTAATTTCCAACTTTGTCGAATATTTCACGAAATAAAGGAGTAATCAACCAAAATGCAACCTTCTAACAACCCTCAACAATCTCCCGACCTTGTGCAATCCTCCTCCAACAACCCGCAAGTCGTTCCAAGTTCAGATGGACAAATAGAATCTCATTCCAATCCTATAGAAACTCCAGCCGTTTCCTTAAAAATTCTCGGTTCAGGATTTTCATTACACCTGAATAAATGGGTTGTTTTAGGAGTTTTAGGAGTTGCAATGCTTGCCACATTCTTTCTGATAACGAAAGGAAGTGAATTTTGCTTATTTAGCACTTGTATACCACCAATTGATTCTAGCAACTCACTTGCTATCAACTTTTGGGGATTTGCAGGAGGAACAGCAGCACTCGTAATTTTAACCACTTTTTTCGGTGTCTCGTTAATGCCTGCTGTTGCCGCTTCCTTTGCGGTTTGGTTTCTAATGCAAATGACACTCCATTAACTCTAAATCTCATCTATATTTTCTCTCAGACAAGCTATGAACATTATCGAACTCAAGCACGTTTCCAAAGTAGTTCCCGAAGGATTCCAGCAAAAAACTATCTTACAGGATATCAATCTGATTGTGCAGCGAGGCGAATTCATCTGGTTACGCGGGGAAAATGGGGCTGGCAAGACTACTCTACTGAATCTGATTTTAGGGTTACTCAAACCCAGTAGTGGAGAAGTTGAGCTAATGGGGCTTTCACCACAGAATGCTAACTCAAAAATCCATGTTGGAGTAGCTTTCCAAGATGTACAGTTTCCAACAAATGTTAAGGTAAAGGAACTTGTTGAATTGTTTAGAAGCTACTACCCTAATCCACTTTCAACTGAAGAAATATTGAACAAAGTTAATCTTAAAAATGAAGAAAACGATTGGGCAATTAAATTAAATGGTGGGCATCAACAGAGGCTTAATTTTGCCCTTGCTCTAGCAGATAATCCCGAACTGCTCGTCCTTGATGAACCAACTATGGGTCTAGATGAAAAAGGATATGAAAAATTTTGGCAGGAAATAAAACTCTGCCGTCAACGAGGAGTCACTATTGTAATGGTGACGCATTATAAACCAGATTGGGATAGATTAAATACCTTAGCAACTCGCTTTGTCACTATCCATAAAATTACTGAAAGTCCCCCTGAAGGACAGTTAACTGAGGAGCTAATAAATTTAGAAGATAACGCTTTATTATATCAGCCGGAAAATACTATAAAGACAGAGAATTTACCTGAAACTTCTTCTCAGAACATCCAACACATTTTTCAACAACAGTTCTGGTTTGAAATCCTTCAACTACTTCGCACTCCAGTCTTTTTAATTGCAACACTCGCAATGGTGGGATTCGTGCCGTTGTTAAAATTGCAAGGATTGAAAGGAGAAGGAGCAACAGAAACAGTCGTTTACCTCTCTGGTATCATACTTTTCACGATTGTCATCGACCGACTGGGTAAAAGAATTGCAGTTGAGCGAGCGGAAAAATGGCTGAAGCTTTTGAGAGCCACACCTTTACCACCAGCAGTATATATGGCGGCTAAGATTGCTACCTCGCTTCTCATTTGTACAGTTAGCCTTTTATTAATCTTCGGATTAGGAAGCTGGCAACTTGAGATGAGAATGGATTTGACTCAAGGGTTAGCTCTGATATCAAGCCTAATTTTAGGAATTATACCTTTTGCGATTCTCGGTCTTGCATTGGGGTACTTGCTAAACCCCAAAAGTGCTGATTCTATTCTTAGCCTATCGCTAATTGTTATTCCTGTTGCTTGTGGTTCAATTCCACTTCCAGTACCGCAAATCTTCCAAGATTTAATTGCATTCTCGCCGTTCTACCACTTTCGGCAATTAATTCTATCGGCAGTTAACTTGAACTACGATAACCACCTAATTCTGCATTTACTTTGGCTACTTTGGGCTTGTGGTGCTTTTGGTTTATTGGCGGCTTGGTCTTATCAGCGCGATCGCACCGTTTAGTAGCTTCAACAGACATACTTGAGACTGGAATCAGCTATTTCAATTTAGGCTAATATTTGGTCAGTATGATATTCACGTTAACGTCTTAGCATTTTATCCCGCAGATGTTTAATGCGATCGCCTCTCAGATTTTTCGCAATAATTCCCGAATAGCGATCGCACAATCAGGAAAAGCTAAAGGTGAAATTGTCACATCCTCTGCAAGTATGCTCTCACTGTGATATCCGTCTGGACTAGGGAGACGATACATATACAACTTGCGTCCATTCACATCTAAAATCCAGTACTCAATAATACCTGACTTAGAGTATGCGATCGCTTTTACTTCTCGATCATATTTGAGGCTAGAATCAGCTATTTCAATCAGTAAAAACACTTCGGAAGCATTGGGATGGTGATCCTCATAATCTAATGGATTTAGCTTCACCACTGAAATATCTGGCTCTGGTTCCGAGTAATCATCAAGTTGTACTGGTGACTGAATTCTTAATAAAACTTTGTCACCCAAACGTTGACGTAATAACCTTTCTGTGCGGGTAATTGCTGATTCGTGAGCAGTTCCTTTTGCTGACATTCTGATGATTTGTCCCGCAATTAATTCTAAGCGTTCTTCAGGATGAAAAATTCCCGTTTCCGCCATTTTGTGATATTCGTGAACGCTAATTAGGCGAATATTGGTCAGCATAAGATTCACGTTAACGTCCTAGCATTTTATCCCGCAAATGTTTAATGCGATCGCGCAATTTACCCGCCTCTTCAAATTCCAGTTTTTTCGCCGCCTCTTTCATCTGCGCTTCTAAAAGAGTAATCAACCCTGGAATCTGTTCTAATGGCAGTTCATCTATATGTTCATCTACAATTTTCAAATCAGTTGCATTTAACCGCCGAGATACATCTAAAAAAGCCAAAATCGCATTACTTGATTTTTTGACAATTGGTTGTGGTGTAATTCCATGAAGTCGATTATGTGCTGTTTGAATACCACGCCGCCTGTCTGTTTCATCAATAGCTTTAATCATGCTACCTGTCATATTATCGGCATACAAAATCGCTTGTCCCTGGACGTGACGCGCGGCTCTACCAATAGTTTGAATTAAGGAACGCTCGGTTCGTAAGAAACCTTCTTTATCTGCATCCATAATTGCTACTAAGGAAACTTCAGGTAAATCCAAGCCTTCCCGAAGCAAATTCACCCCAACCAAAACATCAAATTTCCCCTCGCGCAAGTTCTGCAAAATCTCAATGCGCTCAATAGAAGTAATCTCGGAATGTAAATACCGTACCCTTATACTGCGGTCTTGCAAATATTCGGTTAAGTCTTCAGCCATCCGCTTGGTTAATGTGGTAATTAACACTCGTTCATGGCGGTCAGCTCTATCTTTAATTTCGCCTAACAAATCATCAATTTGTCCTTCTGTAGGACGCACAGAAATTTCTGGATCAACCACCCCAGTTGGTCTAATCACTTGCTCAACTACATGGTCTTCAGAAACTTCTATTTCCCAAGTTCCGGGAGTGGCGGAAACAAAAATACACTGATTAACCTTTTGCCAAAATTCTTCTGCTTTCAAAGGACGGTTATCAGCAGCACTAGGAAGCCGAAATCCATGTTCAATTAAAACTTTTTTTCTCGCTTGGTCGCCGTTATACATACCGCGAATTTGGGGTACGGTAACGTGAGATTCATCGATAATTAATAGCCAATCTTTCGGAAAATAATCAATTAAACATTCTGGTGGATCTCCAGCTTGTCTTCCTGCTAAGTGACGGGAATAGTTTTCAACGCCGTTGCAGTAACCTACTTCGCGTAGCATTTCTAGGTCATAGCGTGTACGTTGATCTATACGTTGTGCTTCTAATAGTTTCCCAGCTTGTTCTAAGTCCAGTTTTTGCTGTTTTAATTCTGCTGCAATGTCATGACAAGCTACTTCTAACCGTTCTTCTGGGGTGACAAAGTGACGCGCTGGGTAGATATTCACCGCTTCTAAGCTCTTGAGAATTTCACCTGTCACTGGGTCAATATAGCGAATCGCGTCAATTTCATCACCAAAGAATTCGACGCGGATAATTCGGTCTTCATAGGCTGGGCCAATTTCTAAGACATCACCACGGACACGAAATTTTCCTCGGCCCATTTCTATGTCGTTGCGGCTATATTGAACATTTGCCAAATCCCGTAAAATTTGGCGTTGATTTACTTCCATACCTATTTGGAGAGGGATGGCAGCTTTGAGATATTCTGCTGGCATTCCCAAACCGTAGATGCAGCTGATGGAAGCAACGACAATGACATCACGGCGTTCAAACAGTGATCGCGTCGCTGAATGCCGCAACATATCTATTTCATCATTAATCGCTGCCGTTTTTTCAATATAAGTATCGGTAACGGGAATATACGCTTCTGGCTGATAATAATCGTAGTAGCTGACAAAGTACTCGACTGCGTTGTTGGGGAAGAAATCCCGCAACTCGTTACAAAGCTGTGCAGCCAAGGTTTTGTTATGCGCCAAAACTAAGGTTGGCTTGCCAATTTTCTCAATAACTGCTGCTACCGAAAATGTCTTACCAGTTCCAGTGGCTCCTAGTAAAGTTTGGTAGCGATTACCTGATTGGATATTAGCAGTAAGTTGTGCGATCGCTTGTGGTTGATCGCCTGTGGGACTAAAGGGAGCTTGAAGACAAAATTCTGTCATACAGTTTTGCTGGAAATACCCTATCTCATGGTGACGATTTCGCCCTGTATCCATTGTAGCTGGCTTATTAGACTAAATAAATTGTAATAATTTATTACAAAACTTATTAATTAAAATTTACTTATGTATCAGTTTTAAAGATTCTTATATCTATGTGAGGTTTTTTAAGGTTAAACTCTAAAGTATATGGGAAAAAATTTCATCTTTCCTTAATTATTGTAAAATTCAATTAACAAACCAGAGGTGTTCGTTTATGGCTATTAGCAACGCTGGCAAAGCAATCAGTTCTCGGCAAAACAATGCTAAGTCTCCAGGGGAAACAACAGAGGAAGTTGAAAATCAACCAGACCAGAGCTTGAATGCAGATAAAGTCGAGGAAGTTAATGAACTGCCAGTGGGAGCTTCTGGAACACTTGCAATTTCTGGAATTCGTCCCATAGGCCCTAGCGACTTAGAAGTTGCTGAAAAACTTTCAATTGCTGGGGTGCGTCCTATTAGCACCAGTACATTAGAAGTAGTTGAAACCTACAACTCAATGGGTATTCGTCCAATTGGCGCTAATACATTCCAAGTTGTTGAAAGTATCAATCTCTCTGGGATTCGTCCAATTGGCTCAAGTTTATTGGTAATTGATGAAAGCTATTCCACCTTCGGTAATCGTCCAATAGCATCAAATGAGATTGACAATTCTGAAAGCCTGATGGGTTTTCTAGATTAGACAAAAGAAATATCCCCATAACTTTATTAACCCAGTTTCTATACGAATCTGGGTTTTTTATTTAAATAGTCAAAAGTAGAAATTACGATATTCGCCCTTGTTCTATGTCTTTTAGCATAGGTAACTAAACTGTTATTGCTTTAATTTACATTCAGTCAACAGCCAGAACGCTTACTATGACTACCTTTCTTAATTACGAAATAAGCATTAGGAATTACGATTTTTTTAATATGTCTTGTGGTGGAAGGCTTTAGCAAAAACTTTAAGCTACTGTGTAAAAGTAATCACAAAAGATTTCAAAGTTTAGTTATAGCTTTGAAAAGAATTTTTTACAAAATCAGGAGTACAAAATGAGTATTGAAGATCGCGCTAAAGCTGCTGCTAAAAATGTTGAAGGTAAGGCCCAAGAAGCATTAGGAAATATCACTGGAGATCCAGAAGATAAAGCCAAAGGTAAAGCAAAACAAGCTGAAAGCGAAGTCCGTCACGGGATTGAAGATGTAAAAGATAATGTGAAGAAAAATATTGACTAACAATTCATAATTTTTTTGCAGAAACTCTAGGGATATCAATGGGGTGGATTCCATTTTTGCAAGAAAATGTGAAGTGTTCAAGATTCATTCAATGCTATGTACCTTTCTTCTCATCTTAGCAAACATGAACAGATAAAGGACTAGCTTGATTTGCATAAATTTTGCAGAGGCGTAATTTATTACTCCTCTGCATTACAAAGTAATTTTATTAATTCAGAGGAATAACCTCTATAAATTCTAATTTTATAAATGTCAGCTAAATGTAAGCAATTAGTTTAAACGTACAACTTATTCTATCTGTTGTTTAAAGTGTTTTTTCAGGAGGTAAAAAAATGATTCTGCTTCAACAAAGTCGCAAAATATTGGCGACTTTCCTTTTAATTGGAGTATTGATGATAACTACCGCTTGTGGTGGTGGTGGTACTGTGTCACAAGTTGACCGCCCAACAACTCCCTCAGCAATTGGCCGAGATGTAACTTATGCAGAGTTGGAGCGAGGCAATACTCCAAGCGGACAAACCTTTGGTAACTGGGTTGTGCAAACATCTCAAGGATTAGTTCAGGACGCTTATGTTCGTGATAACAACAAACTAGGTGTTGTGATTTCCCCTAAAGTTAGTCCTAACGAAGTGCGACCACTAGCAAAATCCTTAGTTCAAGGTTTTCGGAAGAACTTTCCCAACCAAGACTTAAAGGTTTTGGTTTATGCGCCTGATAAGAAATTGATTTTGACTACTGAGTATGATGTTCAGACTAATCAAGTTAAGTATAGCTAATTGCTGTATTTGCAATGAAAACTTGAAGAGAGTTTGATGAATTGGGATTTAGAGTTATGGCTTGGAAATACCAGCCATCAAAATAATTTGACGAAAAAAGGAGATAAGTAAAGTGGCAAGTAGCGAACAGTATAAACGTCAAATAATGAAAGATTTGGCTCAGGGTGATGTTGAATCTTTAGATGATACTACAGCCGAATCAACGGCGGAATATCAAAATTTTGATGATTTCGCTCAACGCACAACACCAGATCAACGTCGGCAGTTATTTGGTCGATCTTTACATCCAGATCGGATTCCAACCAGCCAGATGGAGCCAGAATTACAGAATGCGATCGCACAAATTAAACCCAATGAACGGGATGATGTAGCAAGAGCCTTTTTCAAACACTTGAAGGAAAGAAAGCTTGACGAGAAGCATCTAGAGCAACAGTTGGGGCTTTCTACACACCACGCCAGCCGCATGACTGCTGATGATGTTAGCAAACTCGCGTCTTTCGCATATCATAACCACCCCGATATTTTCCGCGAAGTGCTGGCAGAGCAACCAGGGATTATCAAGTTTCTCAGTAATCCTGTAGTAGCAGGTATTCTTGGCATTGCAGCGGCTAAGTGGTTGGGTAGTCGCAAGTAATTTCTGAATTTTGAGTGTATAAGTAACAAAGTCAGGTGAGCATAGCTCACCTTTATTTTTTGCTTCTTCTCAACAAAAAAATATGTATTTAAGAATACGAAAAAATTATTTTTAGCTAAATAAAATTCACATAAATCTTATATATTTTTTTGATTTAGGTGAATAACAACTAGATTATTTCTTGCTTTTGACTGCTTTTTAAAAGATTTTTATCAAAAAATATATCTTAAAGTTTTCATAAATCTAGGTAATGATTTGTTGAAAATGTTTTTTTGTTCAGCTATATTCACTGTGGATTTTGCGGAAAACAAGTAATTATTCCTAGCATATCGAATACGCAAGCGATATTTAACACTGAAGTTATATTGATAGCTGTTTTTAATTGCCACAGGGTGAGCAATTATTTGTCAGTTGTGTGTTCTTTGATTGAGTTCTCGCAAGCATTAACCACTTACCTTTTCACAGGAATTAGTTTAATGACCATATTAGTTGTCAGAAAAGAGTTGCTGAAGGTTTGTAGCATAGCAGTATTTAGTACTATTGCAGCAGGAGCACTGAGTACAGGAGAGGCGCAAGGGCTTGTTTTGACGTTTGATGATCTTGATGCGACTAGTGAATTTGACGGCAATCAAATTCCAAACGGCTATGGCGGATTAAATTGGGATAATTTTTATTATCTTACTACTCCAACCTACCAAGTTAACCCATCTGGTTATACCTTTGGAACAGTTTCATCACCAAATGTTGCTTACAATTCATTTGGTGAGCCTGGCACGGTAAGCAGTGTAAGTATTGACGATGGTCAGTTTGACTTTAACAGTGCTTATCTCACAGCCGCTTGGAGCAATGGCTTAGATATTCTAGTAGAGGGCTTCTCAGATGGAATAACTAAGTATGCAACGACAGTAACTGTTGATACTACATCCCCTACCCAGTTTAACTTTGACTTTCTTGACATTGACAGTTTAAAATTTACCTCCTCTGGTGGCATTGATGTAGGATATGGAGGTAGTGGCACACAAATTGTTTTAGATAACTTCACCTATAATTCTAAGACCGTTCCCGAACCTACAACTATCTTGGGTTTATTGACAGTCACTAGTTTTGGTATAGCTTTGAGCCGCAAACAAAAGTGGCAACAAAAAGCCACTAGTAAAGTTTAGGCTAACAAACTCAACCAATAGATAATTGCATTCAGATAAAAAGAGTGTATTAATTGTGGAGTTATGAAATTTTAACTCCATTTTTATAATTATGTTTAATGGATTTAGCAATCTCTAAGACGGGCGTAGCTGCTGCAACTCTGTCCTGAAAACTATTTCAAATCTCAAAAAATTGTAGTAATATACCACAGGCATTAACTATCTTCAGCTACATCTGATTGTTAGCGCTCTTAAATTCACAATCGATGAGAATATATCGTGAGCCTAACTCTTTATTTTCTCCGTCACGGACAAACAGAATGCAGTCGCAATAATTCCTTTTGCGGTTCAATAAATTCAGAGCTTACCCCAGAAGGTTTGGAGATGGCAAAGGCTTTTGCTGACGCATATAGTTCTATGGATTGGACAGCAATATTTTGTAGTCCAATGCAACGAACTGTATTGACAGCAAAACCTTTATGTGAAGCAATAAATATAGAATCACAACTCAGAGATGGTTTAAAGGAAATAAACTATGGTAAGTGGGAAGGAAAAACACCAGAAGTAATTAGTCGTGAATATCACGATGATTATATTCGCTGGTCAGCAGATCCCGCTTGGAATGCTCCAACTGGTGGAGAAATGGCGGTTACAATTGCTTCTCGCGCCTTGCAGGTAATTGAAGAAATTAAACAAAATTACAGTAGTGGTAATGTTTTAGTTGTTTCACACAAGGCAACTATCAGAATTATTCTGTGTAGTTTATTAGGGATTGATGTAGGACGCTTCCGTTTTCGTTTGGGATGCCCTGTTGCTTCGGTCAGTATTGTAGAATTTAGCTCACATGGACCGCTCTTAAAGGTTTTGGCAGACCATAGTCATTTGGATGAGCAGTTGCGAAATTTACCGGGTTCATGAGAGGAGTTAGGAGAGAGGCGATTAATCGCGTCTGTACAATAATATTATTTTTGACTTACTCTGCCTCACTATTGGGTTAGAGCTTTTTCGGACTTACGCATGAGTTACGGAATAACGTAGACACGTTCGCGTAGCGTCTCGTAGAGAAGTGGCTTGCCGCAAGCTACCACAGAGGCACAGAGGGCACGGAGAAATCAGAGTTTGAGAGATAATTTGTGTAAGTCCTATTTTAATTCAGTACAGATACAGCGATAATTTACTCAAATCATCACCGAGTTGTTTCATGCTGCCAGTTATTGAAAGCATTGTATTACGTCAAATGGCTTCGGGCGATCGCCTATACTTACAATTATACAAATTCATTGGCGCTAAACCTGGTAAAAAGGTATACATTCAATCTAATCTGCACGGTGCAGAAATTGCTGGTAATGCCGTTATTCACCAGCTAATTGAGTTTTTATTAACAATAAATGATACAGATTTAACTGGGGAAATTTGGCTGGTTCCCGTATGTAATCCAATGGGAACAAATGAACGCGCTCATCATTTCTCTCCTGGACGATACTGCATTTATGAAGCCAAAGACTGGAATCGCATATTTTGGGACTACGAGAAAGAAGCTGATGATTTAGTAGCTTTTACTAAATCTCAACTTCATAGTGATCTAGAGGTCGTTCGACAAAATTATCTAACTATAATTAAGCAAAATTTTGCGACAATTTTAGAAAAAATTAATTCTTCTAATGGTGTTCCCTACACTGAGCTTTTTGCCTACAAGCTACAAAACTTGAGTTTAGATGCAGACTACTTAATTGATTTACACAGTTCTACAAATCAAGCATTAGACTATATTTATTACTTCCAAAATCGAGAAGACAGTGCAAAATACTTTCTACTCGATTTCGGAATCTTACTTAATAAATATGATGGTGATGCTTTTGATGAAGCTTTTATCAAACCTTGGTTAGCACTGGAAGCTTGTTTTAAAGAGTTTGGTAGAGAAATCAAGTTTGATGTGGAAGCTTGGACACTGGAATTAGGCTCAGGAATGCAAATGAATTCTGATTCAGTCGCCAAAGGTATACAGGGTGTGAAAAACTATTTAGCGCAAAAAGGTGTAATACAAGTTTCTAATTTATCAGAAGACACCAAAACTCATGAGATGACTTTTGCATCTAGCAGTAACCGGGAAAAATATTATGCGATCGCAGGTGGCATGATTCAATCGAGAATAGCATTAGGTAGCAAAGTCAAAACTGGAGAACAGCTGTATCAGATTCTCAGTTTTAATAAAGAAGGTCAACTACCTACTGTAATTGATGTCTGCGCTCAACATGATGGATTAGTTTATGATGTCGCAACCAATCAGGCTGTAAATGAAGGCGAGTTTGTATTGGGGATTATTAGTTAAGACATGGGGCATTGGGCATAGATATTTATGTAATTTTCATCACATACTAAACATGAAAATTTTTTTCCCTAAATCATCACAAAGACGCGATAAATCGCCGTCTCTACAAAAGACTAATTATTGTAGAGACGGCGATTCATCGCGTCTCTTGCCTTAACCGAAGAGTATTGAGTTTAGTCGCCTAAATAAATACCCATACCACGAGCGGTTTTAACTAAAGTACCATTGGGATCTACAGCGCTATATTGAGCGATCGCTTCTGTAATTGGTACACTTAATACTTGGCGATTTTGCCATGTCACCATGCGATCGTATTTACCCTCTGCAATAAGATTAACCGCCGCTACGCCAAAGGCTGTTGCAACTAATCTATCTAGTGGTGAAGCAGTTCCACCCCGTTGAATGTGTCCTAAAACTGTAACTCGTGTTTCTACACCGATGTGTTCAATAATTTTATCTGCCAAATATTCACCAATTCCGCCATATCGAGATTGACCTAAGCGATTTGTAATCGTCACATTTTCCCCATCGTGGGTACGAACCGCTTCGGAAACAATTATCAAACAATAGTTTTTGCCTTTCTCTTGGCGTTCTTTGATTTTGTGGCAAATATGCTCAACGGTGTAAGGGATTTCGGGAATTAAAATTACATTTGCTCCCCCCGCAATTCCCGCAGCTATTGCTATGTGTCCGGCATCACGCCCCATTACTTCTAAAATCATGACTCGGCTATGACTTGCAGCAGTAAAATGTAATCTATCTAATGCTTCCGTGGCAATATTGACTGCTGTATCAAAACCGATAGCGTGTTCAGTAACGCCAATATCGTTATCGATGGTTTTGGGAATACCTACTAAATTAATCCCACCTTGTTGAGCGAGGCGGCGGAGAATTGCCAAACTACCATCGCCGCCAATACCTATCAAAGCGTCTAAACCTAGCTCATGATAACCTGCAATGATTTCTTCGGAGCGATCGCTTACACTTCCATCCGCCATTGGAAAAGCAAAGGGGTCGCCTTTATTGGTTGTCCCCAACATTGTGCCACCCGCAGTTAACAGCGAGTCAACTTGATCAACTTCCAGTTTTGTGAATTGTTGTGGACGTGCCATTAATCCTAGAGTCGCTTGACGAATTCCCAAAACTTCCCAGCCGTAAGTATCCACAGCACAATTTACTACAGCCCTAATCACAGCATTTAAGCCAGAACAATCACCTCCACTGGTAAGAATTCCAATGCGTTTGGGTTCTTCCATATTTTTTATTGACATTTTGATCCAAATATATTGAGTAGTCGATGAAACTTAAGCCAAAGTTAGCAACAGATTAAACCTAATTTAATACGCTCCTTGTAATGCCAAAGTAATTTTATGTTTGTTTTGTATCTAAAAACAAAACAAAGTTATCTCAGCTGTAAAATATAGGTGTAGAGCCAGTAGTAGATTAAACCTCGGCAAAAGCAATCCCTAAAAATGCCAGGGTAATTTTATGCTTGTTTTGTGTCTAAGAAAAAACCAAGTTATCCCAGCTGTAAAATATGAGGGTGGAGCCAAAGGTGACTAGTATTGATAATTACAACTTCTCTTTTTCAGGAGAAGTAACAATCCCACAGGCTCCTCCTGATTTTAAATCAGGTTTTATCGGCATTGTTGGTCGTCCAAATGTCGGTAAATCTACTTTGATGAATCAATTAGTAGGACAAAAAATTGCCATTACCTCACCGATAGCACAAACTACACGTAACCGTTTGCGCGGTATATTAACTACGCCAGAGGCGCAATTAATTTTTGTAGATACGCCAGGAATTCATAAGCCCCATCATCAATTGGGCGAAGTATTGGTGCAAAATGCCAAAATTGCCATTGAATCGGTAGATGTAGTCCTATTTGTAGTAGATGGAGCAGTAGCTTGTGGATCGGGCGATCGCTATATTGCCGAATTGCTCAGTCGTAGCAAAACCCCGGTGATTCTGGGCGTGAACAAAAGCGACCAACAACCGTCTGATTCTCAGTATCTAGATGATAGTTATGCTCAGATGGCCCAGTTACATGAATGGGAAATCGTGAAATTTTCTGCCAAGACGAGTGCAGGATTACCGCAACTTCAAGAGTTATTAATTGAACATTTAGAAATTGGGCCGTTATACTACCCGCCAGATTTGGTAACAGACCAGCCAGAACGCTTTATTATGGGCGAATTAATCCGAGAACAAATTTTATTATTGACTCGTGAAGAAGTACCCCATTCAGTAGCGATCGCTATTGACTTAGTAGAAGAAACTCCCAGCATTACTCGTGTACTTGCTACTATCAACGTTGAGCGTGATTCTCAAAAAGGCATACTCATTGGCAAAGGCGGAGCAATGCTCAAAGCAATTGGTAGTGAAGCCCGCGAACAAATCCAAAAGTTAATCGCTGGCAAAGTTTACCTGGAATTGTTTGTCAAAGTCCAACCAAAATGGCGACAGTCGCGCATTAGTTTAGCAGAGTTAGGCTATCGCGTGGAAGAATAAATTAGTCATTAGTCATTGGTCACTTATACTGAGTTTCGACTGCGCTCAACTACCGCGTAGTCGTAAAGCCTGCGGCATAGCTACGCTTACGGCGCACCCTCTCGTAGAGAAGTTAAAAAGGCAAAGGACAAATGACTAATGACAAAGGATAAAGGACAAATGACAAATGACTCTTAATAAATAAATAATGTCTTTAGATACTCGCTATCCCTTAAATTTGCCAGCCAATGCTCCGCCATTGCGGGTGTTAATTGTCGAAGACGATCCGATGATGCAACTCGGATTAGAGCAATCATTAATGGCTCATCCTCAGTTGGAAATTGTTGGACAAGCAGAAGATGGGTATTTGGGAGTTCAAGCCGCACTGCAACTGAAACCTGATTTGGTGGTTATGGATATTGGGTTGCCAAGATTGGATGGCATTGCAGCGACACAGCAAATTAAGGCGGCGTTGCCAGCAACTCATGTAGTGATGCTGACATCTCATCAAACGGAGACAGAAATTATTGCCGCATTATCTAGCGGTGCAGATGCATATTGTATTAAAGGTGCAAGTGTGGAACGATTGTTAAGTGCGATCGCAGCCGCAGTTGATGGTGCAGCCTATCTCGATCCCCAAATTGCGCGGCGAGTAATTGATAATCTCAAACCACCTACACCTACCAGCAACAACGCCAATTTATCTGGGCGTGAATTAGAAGTGTTGAAACTCATGGTAGACGGGTTGAGTAACCCAGAGATTGCCGAAAAACTCTATCTCAGTCCCAACACCATTAAAACCCACGTCCGAGGGATTATGAATAAATTAGCAGTTGACGATCGTGTGCAAGCAGCAGTCGTTGCATTGCGTTCAGGTTTGGTTTGATGTCAGAATACATTCAAATCTTTACTACTGAATATCTGGATAAGGGTAAGTAGCGCTCCCAAATTATTATGTATACATTAGAACTTAGTAATCGAGGGTAAGTAGCGCTCCCTAATTATTATGTATACATTAGAACTTAGTAATCGTAGTACTAAGCAGTAACCGACCAATGCAGCAAAATAGAGAAATAAACGTTAGCAAAGATAATAATACTGATGTATCCAAAAATATTACTTGAGTAAATATTTAAATCCCAATCAAAAGTAGAGGCGTACATATAAATATATGTACGCCTCTATATCCAATTCATATTTTCAAAAATGGCCTACCTCAATACATTTTAGTTAAAAGAGTTTGAGAATTGATTAGGGTCTAAATTAGTAGGAAATAATAAAATTTCCTTGCCTTCTAAATTTGCCCTGTGGTAAAGCAAAATTGCCTTTTCCAAAGAACAATATTTAATTGGAACCCATCTGTCGCTAAAAAAGTAGACAGTTACTCGGCTCATTGCATACTCTTTCAACGGCATTGGAAGAGACCAGGACGAGTCCACAGTTTGAACCTTACCTGTTGAGTCCATGCTTTGAACCTCAGTTATTAAGTATATTTACTTTCACCTATCAAGATGATTTAAAGTAACTATCATAAGTAATAAGAATTTGCCTTTAAATTGCATCTTTAGGTAAACGTTAGAATAATTAGAACTGACTTCATAACCGCAGAGAAACAAATGTTTAGCGAAGTTAGTGCAAAATTGCGTTCGTCGTTCGCGTAGCGTCTCGTAGAGAAGACGTTGGCGCAGCCATAGCTACTTATTGTGTGTCAACACCTTTACTGTAGTCGTTACTAAGATTGGCTTTCTTCCCTTGTGCCTTCTTGCATTAGTGTTGATGCACTCGCTCCAGCAACCATAACGAAGCGACAGTCCCCACATAGTGAGCAGCAATCCCAGTGATGTCTGCTACAGCTACAAAAACATCCATTGCTCGAATAATATTATAGGGATTGGTGATTGCCACTCCTGGAGGTTGCGATATAGATTTTGCCACTAGCACTAACACCGTTGATCCAGCACCAAAAAGAGTTAATAACATCCCCAGCAAACTCATAACTATTCCCAATCGGAGAATTTTAGTTGTATCTGGCTTACTCGGATGTAAAGCAGGATTGGAATTTTCTAGAGCTTTGCCTATGCGAGTATAACGAAAATCCCAATAGAGACTAAATAACAACACTACAATTCCGCATACAGCCCAAAATATGCCAATTCCAAGACCAGCATTCTGTTGCTGAACAAATTCACGACCAGTCAAGGCAAACAACAAAGCTAAGACAGAAACCACTCCAATTGCCAATTGCAGCCAGAAAGAAATCCAACCTGTAAGGCGAATAGTATTACCAATTCCTCTAGTCTCTGGCGGTAGCGAGCGCACTTCTGATTCTGTTTGCATAAAAATTACCTTAATCCCCTACTGCCAAGAATATTTCCTCGGTTCGCGCCATACCCCCATCTTTAGACATAATCACTTCAACATCCTGGGGAATAAATGAGGCGGGGAGTAAGGGGGAGAAAAATTACCTCTTTCCCTTCTGCCTCTTCGCAATACCATAATTTAAAGTCCAGCCAAACGATATCAAGGTTTCAAACTCAGGGACGATGAAGAATTAGCAATTAAATTGACAAAATCACACTATAAAGAGTGATATTAAGCGATAGATAGCGCTTGTAAAGGACTAACGGGCATGATTAAATCTTGGATGGTGATTGGGGGCGTGGCTTTCTTGGTTGCTTTAGCCGCTAACGTGATTACGCCTAGCGATCGCCAATGGTTCAAGCGCTTACAACGACCAAGATGGCTAACTTTTGAGGGCGCGATTCCAATTATCTGGACTGTAATATTTATTTGCGGTGCTTGGTCGGCTTATATTGTCTGGGAAAAAGATCCAGGAAGCACCTCAACCTGGTTAATCATGGGTTTATATCTGCTGTTAGAAATAATTACTATCGCCTATACGCCTGTAATGTTTAGGCTTCGCAGTCTGAAAGTGGGTACAATTCTTGGAGGCACAGGTTTTATCATTGGTGCTTTATTGATACTTGCGGTCTTAGGTATTTCTGGTTGGGCAGCATTGCTACTAGTTCCTTATTTGCTTTGGAGTCCCATTGGTACTTATACCACTTGGCAGATGATCGGTCTCAATCCTCAAGATGCCTAAAATTCGCACCAACGAATGATTAAAGCTATGCCCTAAATTGTCAAACTTGCAGTGTATAACTTGACAAAATACACAAAGCTTGAGGTCATTATGATTCCATCTTGGCTAATAATTGGGGCTGTAACTTTCTTAATCGCTCTTGGAAGTTTCTTGATTACGCCGCATGATGTTAAATGGTTTGCACTATTAAGTCGCCCTCGCTGGCTAGTTTTTGAGCCTCTGATTCCACTCATCTGGACTGTGATTTTTATTTGCGGTGCAGCTTCAGCTTATGTTGTGTGGGAAAAAAATCCCGGAAGCCCAATTACTTGGTTAATAATGGCTTTGTACCTTTTGGTGGAAATTATCACCGTTGCCTACATACCTATAATGCTGAGGTTTCGCAGTCTCAAAGCTGGGGAAATTCTTGGGCTAGTTGGTTTGATTTCAGGCGTTGTCCTCGCAATCTGCGTTTTGCCGATTTCTCTAATGGCGGCGCTGTTACTCCTTCCCTATCTAATTTGGACTCCCATTGGTACTTACACTACCGACGAGTTAAAGGAACTGAATCCTCAAGATGCATAACGCATCTATGCAATACGGCCATAACGTGCTGTGACAGGATTGGCTGGATTGGATTGATTATTCAGCCAAGCCCACATTTGATCGCCAACAGAAAAATGCCACCACTCTCTGGGATTGCGTTGAAACCCTGCTTTTAACATTACATCTTGTAATAGCTGGCGGTTAGCATGATACTTTTGTGCTTCTGGGTCGTCATTATTGGCATAATAATCGGGATGCGATCGCTCTGACATTTCATCAATCGCCGAACCCATATTTACTATTTGCCCAATATCATCTACTAGCGTCACATCCACCGCCGCACCTGTACTGTGAGGAGGCGGAGTTTTTTCATCCAAACTTGGTGCAGCCCAAATTGCATAAACCGCTTCCCAAACTTCTTGACGTTGGTTTGGGGATAACTCCACGTTAGTTAATCCCCTATCCTGCACTGCTTGAGTGAAGCTGTAATCTACCATAAACTGCTGAACTGCGATCGGGCGATAAGCATCAAAGATTTGAATCCGCCAATTAGGATGCAGCAATTCAAGATAATTTTGCGCTTGCCTCAAATTTTTAATAACGCTTTGACGGAGATAATAAGGAGAGTGTTCGCCATAGGGCGCACCTAATTTTTCATAAGGATGAGGAGATTCTACCGCAAACAATTCTAAAGGAATCTCAATTAGCGGTTCACCACACTCGAAAATTGGGATTTGATGATAAGGTCTCATCTAGTCAGCCACACAAAAAATTACGGATTTCAACGCAAGCATAACATTCTTAGGACTTACGCAGAAGAGATTCCCCAACCCCCTTAAAAAAATTCGGTGTTGTTGAATCGAGGTATGAATTTGGATGTAGAGACGTTGCAATGCAACGTCTCTACAAGGATTTTGAAATAACGCAATCAGCAACGCCAAAAATTCGTATTTTACCTGTGGGAGTAAAAATTTAGGCAACTGCCAAATCATAATGTAAAACTAAGATTTCATCTGCTCTCAAAGTCGCCATTGCATATTCACAGCCTTGGGTATCAGCAAACTCGACTAAATAATGATATTCTTCTTCTTGCTCATACACTTCTACAATTGTTCCAACTTGCCCACTGGGTAAGCTTTCGATAGAAGTATAATCTTCTTCCAATAGTTGTAATCTCTCAGTGGGAATAGGCTTGAGTGTAGCAATAGTATCCAAAAGTTTAACTTTTTTCATTTAACTTCAGAAATGCAGTAATCAAACGTGGATAGGGATTATTAGCAGTAGTTTCCCAGATTGTCCGCAGCCTGATTCCGTCTGTATCAGGTACTATCCAATCTACCTTAAACTGTTCACCAAATTGTGTAGTACTTTGCTGAACAACTTCACCTGCAACAGCTGCTGTTTGAATCAATTCACGCAAAACATCGGGATTTTCTGGCGTGATTCCTAGAATTGATGCGAAAACTCTAGCTTTATGTTTCCCACTCGGATGTTCTGGGTTTAGACAATAACCTATGAGCTTTTGCGTAGAAATTTCTGCTTGCTCGCCGTTGGGTAATTTCATTGTCTATGAATATGCCCTAACAGACTCAATATTCTATCATTAACGGTTCATTGTTTCTCCAAAATGCTCAATCAAAATCAAACACCATTATTAGATGCGTTAAAAGCCAATGCAGCAAGACCTCATACACCTTTTTACACCCCAGGACATAAACAAGGTGAGGGAATTTATCAACCTTTGGCTGACTTACTTGGTAAAGCTGTATTTCGCGCTGATTTAACTGAATTAGCAGATTTAGATAATCTCTTTGCACCCCAAGGCGTTATTCAAGAAGCACAACAACTAGCTGCTGAGGCTTATGGCGCTTCGCAAACATGGTTCCTTGTCAATGGTTCTACCTGTGGTGTTGAAGCGGCAATTCTCGCTACCTGTGGTACAGGCGATAAAATCATTTTGCCTCGGAATGTGCATTCTTCTGCGATCGCTGGTTTAATTCTCTCTGGTGCAATACCAATTTTTCTCAATCCTGAATACGATCCAGTTTTAGATATTGCCCACAGCATCACGCCCAATGCTGTAGAATCTGCACTCCAACAACATCCCGACGCTAAAGCAGTGTTGACAGTTTATCCAACATATTACGGCGTATGTGGAGATTTGAGTGCGATCGCCAATATTACCCATCAATACAATATCCCTTTACTCGTAGATGAGGCACACGGCGCACACTTTGCCTTTCATCCCGAATTACCCACTTCCGCTTTAGCCGCAGGTGCAGATTTAACTGTACAATCCATCCACAAAGTACTCGGTGCGATGACACAAGCATCAATGCTGCACGTTCAAGGAGACAGGATAGATTGCGATCGCATCAGTAAAGCTTTACAACTTGTACAATCTACCAGTCCTAGTTATTTACTTTTAGCTTCTTTAGATGCAGCGCGTCAGCAAATGGCACTCCACGGAAAAATGCTGATGTCTCGCACATTGCAACTTGCCAATGAAGCTAGAACAAAAATAAGTCAAATTCCTGGATTATCTGTCTTACAGATTCTTAGCCCCTCTTATCAAGGGGGGTTGGGGGGATCTCCTGGCTTTGTAGCTTTAGACGAAACACGGCTAACTGTCACTGTTTCTGGTTTAGGCTTAACCGGATTTGAAGCAGATGAAATTCTAGATGAAAAGTTTGCTGTCACTGCTGAATTCGCTTCACTGCAACATATTACCTTTATCATTAGTTTGGGCAACACCCCAGACGATATCAAGCAATTAGTGCAAGGTTTTACTACTCTTGCTAAAGAATATCGCCGAACCAACTTGAATGTTACAAATCCTAATTTGCAGAATCTTTTAACTACACAGGGTCATGCTTTACATTTTTCTCCCCGTGAAGCCTTTTTTGCTGTCAGTGAAACATTGCCTTTAGCACAAACAAGCGATCGCATCTGTGCCGAAATTATCTGTCCCTATCCCCCAGGAATTCCTGTGTTAATGCCGGGAGAAATCATCACCAAACCCGTCCTTGATTACCTGCAACAAGTCCAAGCAATGGGGGGATTTATCAGTGGTTGCAATGACTCTAGCCTCAAAACTTTGAAAGTTGTGAAATAACGTTCTAATATTAATTCGCCACAAACGCAATCAAGCAACTTGTCTGAAATAATCAGAAGTTTTTGACAGCATAGCGCATGACGCGAACTTGTTTAGAGATTTTCGCTCATCTGTTATTTCCTTGCTCTCTAGCTTCTACAATAAGGATAGACTTTATTGAGATTTGTATAGTTGGGGAAAAGCTGTCATGGCTCCCGCCGTTTTAATTCAGAATCTGCAAAAACGTTACGGTACAGTGGTTGCCGTCCAGGATGTTTCATTTCAGGTAGAGCCGGGAGAAATCTTTGGTTTACTTGGCCCCAACGGTGCTGGGAAAACTACTACCTTGCGTGCCTTGTGTACGTTGACCACACCGGATGCTGGCAAAATCGAAGTATCTGGCATCTCTGTGTTAGATAATCCGAGGGTGGCAAGGCAACGACTAGGCTATGTTGCTCAGGAAGTAGCTATAGATAAGGTGCTAACTGGAAAAGAACTGCTGCAATTGCAAGCAGCACTTTATCACCTTCCACGTGCAGTAGCCAAACAGCGCATTGAGATAGTATTAGATTTACTCGGTTTGCAAGAATACGCCAATAAAAAGACAGGAACCTATTCTGGCGGTTTACGCAAGCGCCTAGACTTGGCTGCTGGGTTGCTCCATGCACCAGATGTTCTGGTATTGGATGAGCCAACTGTAGGACTTGATATAGAAACCCGCTTTGTGGTATGGGATTTCCTGCGAAAATTACGCGCCTCTGGGACGACGGTAGTAATTACCAGCCATTACCTAGAAGAAATTGACGCTTTAGCCGATCGCGTGGCAATTATAGATCGGGGCGTGGTAATTGCCTCTGGGACACCTTCACAATTAAAAGATCAAGTCGGGGGCGATCGCATCACCTTGCGAATCCGCGAGTTTTCCCCCAGTGAGGAAGCAGAAATTGCCAAAAACCTCTTGCAATCTTTGCCCTTTGTGCAAGAAGTCATTATCAACAGCGCTCAAGGTAATTCCCTCAACTTAGTGGTGACACCTCAAAACGATGTTCTCATTAACATACAGCAAGCGCTGAATACTGCTGGCTTGCCCATATTTGGTATTGCCCAATCTCGCCCCAGCCTCGATGACGTTTATCTCGCCGCTACAGGACGCACCCTGATGGATGCAGAACTGGCAGCCGTTGCCACTCGCGATCCAAAAGCTGAGAAAAAGCAGCTTATGAGATAGGCGCTGGGGACTGGGTACTGGGGACTGGTTACTGGGAAAGAGTTTTGCTAATCCCCAATTCCCAATCCCCAACCCCCAATCCCCAATCCCCAACCCCCAATCCCCAATCCCCAACCCCCAATCCCCAATCCCCAATCCCCATTTATGAGCGTTACTCCTAAATCTGATATCAATTGGCAGTCATTAGCATCGCCACCGGCAGATGTTAATGCTGCACCTAGCTTTTTCGGTGAATTAGTACAAGAGACGTTGGCTTTAACTCGTCGCTTATTTATTCAGTTGCAACGCCGTCCCTCATCTTTGGTTGCCGGAATTATTCAGCCAGTTATGTGGTTGATATTGTTTGGTGCTTTGTTCCAAAATGCCCCCAAGGGGATATTTGGTAATACAACAAATTACGGACAATTTTTAGCTGCCGGCATAATTGTGTTTACAGCCTTTGCTGGGGCGCTGAATGCTGGTTTACCCGTAATGTTTGACCGTGAGTTCGGCTTTTTGAATCGTTTGCTGGTAGCACCGTTAGCATCGCGGTTTTCCATAGTCTTTGCTTCAGCAATCTTTATCATCAGCCAAAGTTTGCTGCAAGCAGCCGTGATTGTAGCGGCGGCAGCATTTTTAGGCGCTGGACTACCCGATGCAGTTGGTTTAAGTGCGATCGCTCTAATTGTCCTCTTATTAGCTTTAGGCGTAACAGCCATCTCCCTCGGTTTAGCTTTCGCTCTACCTGGGCACATTGAACTGATTGCAGTGATTTTTGTCACTAATCTACCATTATTGTTCGCTAGTACTGCTTTGGCTCCTCTATCGTTCATGCCTCAGTGGTTACAGGTTATCGCTACCCTGAATCCTCTTAGCTATGCGATCGAACCCATTCGCTATCTATATCTCCACAGTAGTTGGGGACTAGGTAGTGTAGTTATGCAGGCTCCTTGGGGTGATGTTACCTTTGGGGGAGCCTTGCTGGTATTGTTTGGCTTTGCCGTTGTCGCCTTACTGAGCATTCAACCCCAACTACGGCGGACTCTTGCTTAAAGAGATAAAATAGAGCAGTTTTAGGGTCAAAATCCCATGAAAAAATCATTTTTACAAATTCCTAGACTCTTTGTAGCTACCGTAGCAGGCATTAGCTTTGCTTCCTTGCTCATGGCTCAACCCAGTTCGGCTCAACAAGTCAGCCCAACCGATGCTTTTCCCAGTAATAGTACAACAGACCAAAATACCGATCCATTTTCCCGGACAAACGCAGATAATTTCAATATGTTTGACCTGATTCATCGGGCAAATTTTGGGACTCTCAACTGGAATTCTGACCAACAGAACGAACAACTAGACTCAGCCGCAGCAGCCTTTAAAGCAAGGCAACAAAAACTAATTCGAGGTGAACAACAGCAAGCAAGTCCCAGTTTGCCATCGTTTACACTACCATCAGCTACGCCGCCATCGGTTACACCACAATCAGGTAACTGAATTCAAGCAAAGAACCCCGAGCCTCTAGAGGCTCGGGGCTGAGACTATTTAAAAAATCCTTAGTTATCAGGTAAAAAACTACAGCCCAAGCACAGCCAAAACATCGCTAGCATGGGTGGTGGTATTTACACTAGTGTCAACATGGGTAATTTTGCCGTTGGGGTCAATTACGTAGGTGACGCGCTTGGCATAACCACCACCATCCACATCGAAAGCTTTGATGAGGGATTTGTCGCTGTCAGCCAATAGAGGAAAATTCAAATTATATTTTTGGGTGAATGCCTGATGGGAGACTTCATCATCTGCACTGACTCCCAAGATTACAATATCTTTACCTTGATATTGAGCCTGGGCATCTCGAAAACTACAGGCTTGTTTGGTGCAGCCTGGCGTGTCATCTTTGGGGTAAAAATACAAAACAACTGTCTTTCCCCTCAAATTAGATAACGAGATTGTGTTGCCGTTTGTATCTTTGGCGGTAAATGCAGGTGCATCCGTACCAACTGCTAGAGGCATAATTAACCTTTCCTGTTTCAGATTGTTGATGCACTTGAAATTTTACATTAATTTATAATCATTAAATATAATTACTAAAAAATAGCATAACTATACTTCAGGTAACTAATTTTGGTTAAATGAGGTATATAGTACAAGAAAAAATATATTCTTAAATTAATCTTTATCAGAAGAAAAATTTCACCCCCAACAAAATGGCTGCTGCTGACTCCCAAAACCCAAATATTTTTGTCTATCCTCAAAGCACAGTAGAAAGAGCCGAGCGATCGCTAGTGTGTTCGCCCTTCAATTTATCTTTATTTGAAGTCATGGGACACCAGAGTGTTTCAGTAACTGCGATCGCTCTGGAAAATGGACTCAAACAGGGCTATACTAAGCGCCCTTTATCAGAATTAGCCTGTGATAACGCCTTGGGCTGGCTAATCCAAGTGGGTGTATTGCGGCGAGAAGTCGATGGGCAGGGAATTACAGATAGTTTTCGCCTCACTCCCTTGGGTCGCCAGTTGGTGGAACAATACCACGGAAAAAACTGGCGGACACCTTCATGGCGCGATCGTTTATTCGATGCTGTGATTCGTTGGTTACGGATACCCTTTTAGAATAAAAAACCAAAGAGTTAGCATTAGGCAATCAAAGGGAATAATATATACGGAAACATCACATTTATTCATGAAGTCTTTACCATAATCATCTAATTGAAATTTGTGATGCTAATGGTGGGTGTGGGGTATGGTGTATTATTTCTTCCCCTACTCCCTCATGTCTTCCTGCTCGCTTATTGTTCGCTCCTAAAAATTCACTCAGTATCTTGAAAAACTAACTAATAGCAACTATGAAATCAATTATGGTGGTGGGGACAACATCCCACGCAGGGAAATCACTTTTAACCACAGCTATTTGTCGCATTCTGTCGCGGCGTGGCTGGCGGGTGGCTCCCTTTAAAGGTCAAAATATGGCTTTAAATGCTTATGTTACTGCCAGTGGTGGAGAAATTGGCTATGCCCAAGCAGTGCAAGCTTGGGCTGCGGGAGTCGTGCCTTGGGTAGAAATGAACCCAATTTTACTCAAACCTCAAGGGGATATGACTTCTCAAGTAATTATCAAAGGTAGGTCTGTAGGGAAAGTAAGTGCCTCAGATTATTACGAGCAATATTTTGAACTGGGGTGGCGGACAATTGAAGAATCGCTACAACATTTAGGAACAGAATTTGACTTACTGGTTTGTGAAGGTGCCGGTAGTCCAGCAGAGATTAACCTCAAACACCGCGATTTAACTAATATGCGGGTGGCAAAATATTTGAATGCACCAACGATGTTAGTAGTTGATATCGATCGGGGTGGTGCTTTTGCCCATGTGGTAGGAACCTTAGAGTTATTGGAACCAGATGAACGCGCTCTAATTAAGGGTGTAGTAATTAACAAATTTCGAGGGCAGCGATCGCTCTTAGATCCGGGGATAAAATGGTTAGAAGAACGTACAGGTATTCCTGTTATCGGTGTTATACCCTACCTGCAAGAAGTGTTTTCAACCGAAGACTCCCTGGATTTGCTAGAGCGTCAATCGTCGTCAAGTAAAGCCCAAACAGACCTCAACATTGCCGTTATCCGCTTACCCAGAATTGCCAATTTCACCGACTTTGACCCACTGGAATCAGAAAGCACAGTTTCAGTAAAATACTTAAGCCCCAAGCAAGATTTAGGACATCCTGATGCCGTAATTATCCCAGGTACAAAGACCACAATCGCTGATTTACTACTGCTGCAAAAAAGCGGTATGGCAGAAGCTATTCAACACTATGCTGCTTCTGGTGGAACCGTTTTAGGTATCTGCGGTGGCTATCAAATGCTCGGTCAAATTATCGCCGATCCAGAAGGGATAGAAGGGCAAGCTGGCAGATTTCAAGGGTTAAATCTTTTACCAATTAGAACCGTAATTACCGGACAAAAAATCGCTCGCCAGCGCCAAGTTAGCTCAAATTATCCACAACAGGGCTTGCCAGTCAATGGCTTTGAAATTCATCAAGGGCGATCGCGCATCGAGCAGCAAGGAATAGACCCTCAATCCTACCATGCCCTATTTGACGATATTAATTTAGGATTAGTGGATAGTTGTCAATCGGTATGGGGAAGTTACCTCCACGGGCTTTTTGATAACGGTCCTTGGCGACGCGCTTGGTTAAATCGCCTCCGTCAACAGCGCGGTTTAAAATCTTTGCCTACTGGTGTTGCTAACTACCGAGAACAGCGAGAGCAGATTTTGGATTCCTTAGCCACTGAAGTAGAAAGCCATTTAGACTTAACTCCATTTTTGTCTTAAGCTGATACCATTTTTAATTTTAGATTTTGGATTGAGAATAGCTTTCTAAATCTAGGTGTAGTGAATTCATTTGTCACAATCATGTTTCAAATTGATATAAGTTGCATAAAAGAAATTGCACTTTTTTTCGTTAAGATGGTTATTTGTCATTTGTAAAGACAAAAGGCAAATGACAAATAACAACTCTTACGAATCAATTTCAAATCAAAAGCGTAATATTCATGATTGTTCGTGTCCACTTTTTACCAGATAATGTGACGGTAGATGCCGAAGTGGGAGAAGCCATTTTGGATGTAGCAGACCGGGCTGGAGTATTTATTCCCACCGGTTGTCTAATGGGGTCTTGTCACGCTTGCACCGTCGAATTAGAGGATGGAGAGATCATCCGCGCTTGTATCACCGCAGTACCGCCACGCGAGAAATTGACGATTAATTTGTTTAGCGATCCCACTTGGTAATTTTTTAACCCTCTAAGTTTAGAATTCAGATAAAAAGTAGAGAAGAAATTTACTAGGTGGTAAATAATGTTGAATAATATGAGCGATCGCACATATTGTTCCCTACTGCCTATTTTTACTATCTATATCAATTAGCTTTAACATTCAGCGCGTATTCTTTAAACCTTTCCAGATCAGCTTGAATCGTCGATTCAACTATCCGTCCCAAAAACAAGTTATCCATAATTTTGCCAATAATGCCGGGGATAGCATAAGAAATACTCATTTTAACAATGCTACTATTGTGGCGATCGTAAAAGCGAATCGCTCCCTGATTAGGCAAACCATCAATCGATTCCCATTGGATAATTTGGTTGGGAATAACTTTGAGAATTCGGGATTGCCAATTAAATTCTAGACTACCGGTTTTTAATTTCCAAAGAGATATATCTGGATTATCTGGCGGAATTTTCACCGAATCAATCCACTTCATCCACCGGGGCATTTGCTCCAAATCAGACCAGAGGCTCCATACTAAATCTATGGGAGCCTCTACTTCTACCTGCACAGTATGCTCTAACCAATCTGACATTTCTCTCTTCTTCCTTTGCGTTCTTCTCTACGAGACGCTATGCGAATGCGTCCTTGGCGGTAGCCTGCGGCAAGCCACTGCGTGTCTACGTTATCTCTTTAAATTCTCCAAAATCACTTTTGCCGCCCGCCGTCCAGAAATAGTAGCACCTTCCATGCTGTCAATATAATCTTGCTGAGTATAACTCCCTGCAAGGAAGAAATTATCTACTGGTGTTTTTTGATTGGGACGATAGGCATCCATCCCTGGCGCTTCTCGGTAGAGAGACTGAGCAAGTTTTACTACACTATACCAAGTCATATTTAGCTCCCGCGACGAGGGAAACAGTTCATGGACTTGCTTGAGGACATGCTGTGCGATCGCTTCATTACCCTGTGCAATAAACGGATCTCCCGGTGTCAGCACTAGTTGTAACAAAGATCCCTGTCCTGGGCGATAATAATCAGCAGGGCTAGTTAACGCTAAATCCGCAAAACACGAAAAATCAGCATCGGCTGTGTACAGTAAATTATCAATTCCAGCCGCGTGATTTAGCTGTTTACGTTGCTCTTTATCGTTGAGTTCTGTTACCCAACCATCGAAGCGTAACTGCACTGTAGCCACTGGTACTGCATCCAGTTTGTAAATATTGTCAAATTCTGACCACTTACGCCATTCCTGGGGTAGGATACGTTGAATTCCTGGAACATCACAGGCAAAAACGTAAGCATCAGCAGTAATAGTTTCGACTGCATCACCTTGGGCAACTGCTATACCAGTGACACGGGTTTGTTCGTTTGACTCTATAAACTGAATTTCTCGCACTTGCCGACGCGTATAAACTTTAGTGCCTCTGGCTTCTAAATATTCCAAAATGGGCTTGTGCAAATATTCAGATGGAGAACCTTCCAGCATTCGCAAAACTGAAGCTTCAGTTCTAACTGCAAATAACTGGAATATGGTTAACATACAACGGGCAGACATATTTTCGCAATCAATAAATCCCAATGCGTAAGCAATGGGGTTCCATAACCGCTTAATGCTGCCATTACTCCCACCATGACTGCGAAACCAATCGGCAAAGCTAATTTTATCCAAGTTACGGATGGTTTTCATCGCCCCGTTAAAGTCTACCAATCCGCGAACTATGGGACTAGTACCCAAAGCGATCGCATTTTGCAATTTATCCTGCAACGATAGTTGGGAAGTCGTGAAAAATGCCTTTAAGCCATTGAAAGGCGCACCTGTAAAGAAGCGAAAATCCAAACCACCAGTGCGCCCCCCTTTATTAATAAAAGTGTGGGTATGTTCCTTGAGGCGTAAGTTCTCTAACACCCCCACTTTCTTCATCAAGTCAAATAGTTGGTAGTAGCACCCGAAAAATACATGCAACCCCATTTCTAGATGGTTGCCATCCCCATCAACCCAACTGCCGACTTTACCACCCACAAACGGACGAGACTCAAAAATCTCTATTTCACAACCAGCATCAGCTAGATCCACTGCGGTTGCTAGTCCAGCAAGTCCCGCACCTACGATTGCAACACGCATTCCGTCGTTCCTTTTCAGTTTCTTTACAGATTGTAACTGGGTTGGTGTCGGAATTTGCTACTTAATATCAACTCTACCAGTATATTAAGGCAAGCAATGTCGATACTCAAACCTCTTTAATTACTTCTTTTAGTCCCCGTAATTGACCAGACGCGAGCAAAACGCGCCTGTATCAGCTAGACAAATTATTGTCCATTGCGGCGCACCCAAAAAAGTATCAGAGCTATTTTGTTGGTGGCAAAGCAGTTATCTAGTAAGTAGTGAAAGTATGTTCTTACTTGTTTACATCTTTGCCATCGTCGGAGACAGGCAAACTTCTAATCAGTTCGCGAATCACATCGGTTGCGGGTCTACCTGTTTGTTGACAATATTTTTCTAGTTTTTCCGCTTCCTGCGTTGCGAGATTAACTGTTATGCGTTTAACGGCCCATTTTTTATTTGTCATTATCATGCTATCTGCTGTATATCTAGATTGTCGAAAGAGTCTAAATTAAAGAGGGAACCGATAAGATTATCAGAATTTGTCTCAGGAAACAAGTAATACCATTAATATTAAAAATTGTCGTTTTGTCAAAGGATTCATAATTTTCTAAAGAAATCAAAAAACTACACTTTATTTGTTACTATTTTGACAGCAAAAACAGCACATAGTTCCTTCTAAAGAGGATAACCCTACTAACAGCATCAGTAAAGCCTGGCAATGAACTTCTATAAATAAATTTGAGATACCGAATGTTGACTCAATCAAGATTTGCAAAATTATTCTCTATCGAAATAATTTGACCATATATCTTAATCAAGTTTGCCAAACCCACTTGGTGAGAACATCTGGTATAACAGATGAAAATAAAGCTTTAGAATCATTGTCAGGCTAAAATTGCGTCTTACAGGCGGCTTCAGGTGAGATATACAGCTTGGAAATAATCACTTAAAAGTAGGCAAATAGGCAAATAAGCGATAGCTCTAGAGCAAACATCCATCTGTATCCATTGCTGTAATCAATAAGCTAAGAGCGACTTAAATAGTTAAGGCTTTTGGCTCACTGCAATTAAAATGATTACTTCACCGTGCTAATGTTGTAGTCATAAACAAGGGTATAAGATTAAGCTCACTGGGTATAAAAAACCAAATCTTTTGGTAAAATTTAACAGATTGACTGTAATTTTACCCAGAAAAATTAACCAAAAATAGACGTGAATGTTACTTGACTGTCATCGATAACAATATTTTACTTTTGTTTCATGTTTTTACACTAAGTCCCCGGAAATATATGATGAAATTCTAGATATTTTTTCTCTTCCCCCTAGCGATATAATTTGTTTGAAAGTCAGTATTGTTTCAATTCCTTGCATTCACCTATTTCGAGGTTATGAAAGTTATTTTTAGCCAATTAATACGCTAAAAAACTTGCTTATTAATATCTAAGCTAAGAGAAAAACTACAGCTAAAAAAGTCTTGCATTAAAATCCCTATTGATTAGTAAATGTAAGCATAAAAGCAATTTTTTACTTCAATATTTTTGTTTGGTGTATTCATTATAGCCATGATTTATGGCCTTTAAATAAACTTTATTTAGTCACTAAAACAACTCATATTTACACTTTATAAAAAAATTACAAAGAAAAAGAGATAAATATAAGCTTTTGCTTAATGATATTGATATATAACAACCTTTAAAGCTCAAAAAGTTGTAAAAAAAAGATTCTGAGATTGAAGTGCGTCGGCTAAATTTGATTAAACCCAACTTGGTAAATGATTAAATAGTAGTTTGTACTTCTTTATACTGATAAATATCCAAATAAAATTACTGAAAAACTATGAGAATATAGATACTTCATGAAATTTAGGTAAAGTTAGCTGTCATCCTGGGATATTTACTAGTAAACCTTCGCAGAAATACACCTAACACCTCAATTAACAAGACTTGGAGAAAAATTAATCCTCTTTTCAAAGTTAGATAAATTTCCGCATTGCCGTAATAGGTGCATCAAATCTATGTACTCTTTAGTTTATTTAGTACTCAGTAATACCCCTAACTTCTCAGCGCTGAATCTGGTTAATACGCAAATCAAATATATCTCAACTTAATTTCTTATAGCCGTAATCCTGAATGTCAGATTACAGCTATGAATGCAACTATTCCAATTTGAGTTGGGGCATGAGTTGGAGAGTGCCAATACCTAAATCTTTCGGTGAAAGCGATCGCGTTTCAAACAAAGCCATCATGTCTCGTAACTGAGGATTGCCACGGGAAGCTCCTGTTAATCCTTTAGCAATGATTAAGCCACAGTAGCCCTTAGTATTTTTACACCTCTGATTCCATTTTTTTCGAGCTTCTACATGAATAGGATCTTCATCTAAAAATTCACCAAATAGGAACAATTCACCATTTTGAGTTTGCAATAAACCCAGATCGTAGCGATCGCCATCGAAAGGATCGGCACCTGGATTAAAGCAAATTGCTCTCAGCCCACCAGCTGCTTCAATTCTTTCAATTACAGTTTTAGCCTTGGGGCGAGAAGTTTGAATTAAAATCACCGGCAAACCGTCACCCACTTGTTTAATTTCACCAGCCTTATGGTAGATTACCCCCTTACGGAGGTGATCCAACATTTCCCAGGACACTACGCCTAAGCTGAGAAAGGAGTCTTCCGGTATCAAGTCATCTTGCAATGATTGGAAGTTTGAGGAGTTAAGGTTATCAATTTCCTGATCATCTTCACCAAAGCCTGCCATTTCCTCTAATTCTGCTGCTAACTGCGGCATTGTAGAGACTGTCACAGCAACAGATTTAGTTGATTCTTCCGACTGCGGCAGAGATATGCGATAGCGACGGCTGAGGGTAGGGAAGATATCCTCATGCAAATGGCGGCGGTGATCGCGAATAAAGCGGATCAGACTTTCGATCGCAACGAAGATTACCAGTGCTTCTTCGTCATACAAAACAGACCGCAGTCCTTCTAAGGGGTGGATATTACCGAAAGTAGGGTCAATTTCTGATAATGGCAGATCCGCCAAATCACTTTCTTCATCATCGTCTTCATTTTCGTCTTCATCAGCACTCTCAAAGGTAAGAAACAGACAATCTTGCTTGAGAAACGCTTCTTCTAGATGCTCTGTTGAGTCTTCATCTTGTAAAACTGCGGTGCGAAACTGTTTTAAAGACTCTTCTGAGCGATAAAACAAAATCCCATACTCCATTCCCAGCATTCCCATGACTGAGGCGTAGAGTGTGCCAACATCCCACTTATTAATCTCGATTGACAAAATTTGCTGTTCTTCCAAAAATTCCCAAGGTGCTGCTTGCCAAATTGCAAATGCTTTCTCTCGCAAGATTTGTGCATACTGTGGGGGTAAGTCAGGGGTTTGACTATCGAGGATGTCAGCGAACCCGCGAAATAGTTCGTCAATTAAAGGCAGTTCTGGTGCGTAGTCAATGGCGATATCCAAATCTTGCAGCACTCCCCGCAGGTAAAATTGGATCTCGCGGTCTTTGACTACAATTCTTTGGGGCCTAGCAGGTCTTGCCGGACTGTGGGGATGCTCCATTGCTCGCATTAAGGTACGAACGATTGCTTCTGGTCCAACATCTGAGGCTACCACGTCCATTCCTCGGACAACACCTTGGGAGTAATCTACCCAAAGAATGCATTCTCCCTTTTCCTCAGAGTCTGAGTGCTGGTTTGGTGATGACAACGGACGGCGATCGCCCTCCCATACAGAAGGAATTTGAGTTAATTTCTTCAAGCGACGACTGGTAGAGCGATTAAAACTTGTCATAGAGTAAGTTAATCAAAAGAAGCAATTTGAAAGTAAACTTTGGGGGATAGCTAGCCTCGGATTAGGTTTTTATGGCTGCACCTGAAAGATAGTTGCTTCTCAGACAAGCCATGCTTGAACTCCAAAAATACCGAATCTCTAAACACACTGAGTCTCTCAATTCTAGAATAAAAACCTTTGGCTGCTTTTAACGGAGTGTTTACAATTTGGCATCTAACGACATCTAAGCCGCTAGAATGAATACAAAAACACCAAGGGAAACCCAGAGGCATTAACAAGCCGATATCGGGTAAAGCTTAGACTAATTAAGGAGTGAAAAAAGCAGATGACACAAGCAATTCAGTCTCAACAACGCGGGATTCTGTTGAGTGAAGCCGCATTGCACCAGGTAAAATCCCTCCGGGACAAGCAAGGCACAGACTTCTGCTTACGGGTAGGAGTCCGTCAGGGTGGCTGTTCTGGGATGTCTTACATGATGGACTTTGAAGACACTAGCAAGATCACCCCGCAGGATGAAGTTTTTGACTATGATGGCTTCAAAATTGTCAGCGATCGCAAGAGTCTCTTATATCTCTACGGTTTAATGCTCGATTACAGCGATGCCATGATTGGCGGTGGCTTTCAATTTACTAACCCCAATGCCAACCAAACTTGCGGTTGTGGCAAGTCATTTGGGGTTTAGCCAAGAGGAGCCGATCACGTGCGAGGTTTTCCAATATTGATTGAACTCGCCTTCAATAGTCAAGAGTCAAGGTTTTCTAACTCTTGACTATTGGCCTATGACTATTGAATCATGGCTAATGACTATTAACTAATGATTATTGACAAACTTACTATGACTCAAACAGTTGAATCCCTGTTTGATACAGGTTTAGAACGCTATAAAGCAGGAGAGGCAGTAGATTCTTTAATCCCTGTATTTAAAGAAGTGTGCGATCGCGCTCCTAAAACGAGTGCCGCTTGGATCTGTTTGGCGTGGTTGTATCTACTCGATAACAAGCCCAACTTGGCTTACAAAGCTGCACAGAAGGCTGTCAAGTTAAATCCACAAGACCCACAGGCTAGAGTCAATATCGCTTTAGCAATGCTGGAAACAGGTCAAAAAGGTTTACGAGAACATATTGACATTGCACAGCAGCTAATTTTTGTCAACCCAGAATGGCGCGATGAAATAAAAAGCAGTATCGAAGACGGTTTAACTAGAAAACCAGATTGGCAGAGTTTGACAAAAGTCAAAAATTGGCTGTTGGAGGAGTGAGAAGTTAAGAATACAGATGCGAGCAATCGCGTCTGTAGAGGAGTGAGGAGTTAAATTTAAGTCGATAACTCTCACTTCTAACTTATCCGTAGCTTAGTTAGCAGTCATAAAATTTTGGGCAATTAGACAACAGGGTAGATGAAAGATAAATTGTTAAATTGGCTAAACACAGTTTTAGTCGCAGATGTTTTTTTAGTTTTGTTTGGCTTTGTCTGGTTAGCGATCGCTGCGATCGGTGATTCTGTGGGAGTAAATTTGGGTTTAGATTTGTGGCATCAACTTTGGCAACCCGTATTTAACCCAGCGATCGGCATCCTCATGGGCGGTGCAATTCTCAGTGGTATTATCAGTTGGGTTTCCAAAAAATTTCTCTCTAGTCAAGAATAAAGCAATTGGGGATTGAAAAGAGACAGAGGGGCAGGGTGCTGCTCTTACTGAGGGGAAAACTATTCTCCCTTGCTCCCTACTCCCTTGCCTCTTCCCCATTCCCCTTGACTCTACGCAAGAATTTGTCTTAGTGCTGACTCTAAATTAGGATATTTGTACTCAAATCCTGTTTCCACAGTGCGCTTAGGAAGGACTTTCTGACCTTCTAAAACTACTATAGCCCCGTCTCCTAAAAGAGCTTCGATCGCAAAAGCCGGAACGGGCAACCAAGAAGGGCGATTCATCACTTGTCCCAAAGTTTGGCTTAAATCTGCCATTCGGACTGGGTTAGGGGTAGTAGCATTGTATATGCCTTCTATTTCCGGTTTAGTTAAAGCTTGCATAATCAAGTTAACTAAATCGTCTATGTGAATCCATGAGAACCACTGCCGACCACTGCCAATGGGGCCACCAGCGAAGAGTTTGAAAGGCGGAATCATTTTACCTAAAGCCCCACCATTGCCCAGAACAATCCCAAAACGCAGAATTACCAGTCGTACACCAGCATCTTTTACCTTTGTCGCCTCTGCTTCCCAGGCTTGGCAGACCTGGGCAAGAAAATCGTTACCAGATTGGCTTGTTTCATCAAAGTTTGCCGTTTCACTAGTGCCGTAGTAGCCAATAGCTGAAGCATTAATTAACACAGTTGGCTTGGGGTTAACGTTGGCTATTGCTTCAACTATTTTTTGTGTGCCTAACTTTCGGCTATTGAGGATTTCTTGTTTGCGTTCTGGTGTCCAACGCCCTTCACCAATAGGTTCTCCTGCCAGATTAACTACGCCATCACAACTAGCTATGACACTTTGCCAAGTACCAGATGTATTTGGTGTATAGGCAACAATTTCTACATTGGGGAAAGCCTCAGATGGAAAAACCTTTTGAGCAAAAGTGGTGTTCCGAGTTAATACTACTATTTTATGACCTTTTCCGTGGAGTTGTTGTACCAAAAGACTACCGACAAATCCTGTTGCTCCAGTAATTGCTACTTTCATTCATTTTCTACCTCAGCCAAACTCTTATTGTAAAGTTTTTGATCGACCTTTCAGCCGACAGCACTTTCTTTGTGGATAGAACAGATGCAACTGTATCAGATGCAAATAATAGCCAAAACCCTGATTCTAAAGTAGCGGCAATTCATTAATTACGCTTACAGCGTGTAGTTTTGCGTAAGTCAGATGTATATCTGGTGATGCCTAATCTCAAAACTCAAAAACTTTGCTTTTTGAATGACTTTCCGTTTAGATGCTTCGGTATTATAGGATGGACGGAGTGTTGCAAGGCGTGGGGCTATTATGGCTCGCTATACCTGTTCGTTTATTGTTTCTGTTGCTAGTGACCATCTGTTGCCGTTACTTGTAGAACTTCTACAGGACTGTCAGTTGGATATTCAATACCATACGGGCGATTACATTATCGCTCGTCAGACTCCTGGTAATGTTCCTTTTCCTAAATTGATCACAGTAGAAGTACTGGTTGATAAATCAAAATCTACTGAAACAGAAACCCGGATGAGTATTGTGATTAAAAATGAAGAACTACCTCTCCAACTAGATAATTACTGCCGACAAATGTTTGAATTTATCAAGCAGGCTATTGAAAGTAGCCGCCATTGGCATTTGATTGAAAGTATTGCAGGATAGCTTTGGTAATTGAATTGACAATCCCACGGCTTTAAGCCGTGAGAGTGTCAAATTGTGGTTGGTAGTTATAATTCAATCTCCCAGATCCTCTAAATCCTCGGCCATACCGGGGTTTATTAGTGTAATGTCGTACTCGCTCGAATCCGTTTGTCCCAAACGCTGAGTGTTTTTTAAAAGGTAATAAATGGCACGGACTTGAGGACCAAAAACGATCTCGTCTTCATTTCTGAGATCGTGGTTTGGTATTTTACGTCCATTAATCATCAAACCGTTGGAACTAGCTTTACCTTTGGCATCGCCATCCACAATCCGGTAATAGTAGCTATGACTATTATGCTCTCGTGGCAATCTCACTAATGTGGCATGGCGGCGGGAGACAAACTGCGACATCAAACGGATATTACACTCGCGGTCTCTACCGATAGAGTAGACGGGTTGCTCCAGAGAAAATTCTTTGCGACCTTGATCGTCTTCAATAATCAGTAGATGGTTTTCATTGGTTTCTGCTGCCATTGACAAATCGGTGGAACTGTGGTTTAACAAGATTTGTTTCGTATCGTACTTTGCCATTTTCGGGCACCGTCAGTCTGTGGTGCTAATCTAAATAAGCTTTAAAATTGCATAATACCTTGAAAGAGTAGAACTTGGTCGTTCTACTCCAGTAGCTATGATAGCTTTTGTAGGTGTCTTAACAGGCTTTGCGATCTGCGTAAAACCTGAATATCGGCTCAGTGTAACAAATAATTACGAATTCGTAATGACGTTCTCTACAAGAAGCAAGCTACGCACAGCGTCTCGTAGAGAACGTCATTAGTAATTACGAATTAAAAATTGTTAAGTTGAGATGGGAATGACTAAGATTTGTTATGGGAAATTTTAGGTTCAACAAAGTATTCTACGAGTGACGAGCTAATCGCCTTAATAATATTGAGTTTGTGACGACGCTAACAGAGCTAAAAGCCATTAATGCAGCAGCACCAGATGGGTTAAGGACAAAACCCAGACTAGGGAACAAAACACCTGCTGCTAAAGGAATGCCAACTGTATTATATGCAAAAGCCCAGAATAAATTTTGGCGGATTTTGTTGAAGGTGGCGCGACTAAGCTGAATAGATTCGACTACATCGTTTAAGCGATCGCGCATTAGGACAATTTCAGCCGTTTCCATCGCTACATCTGTCCCGGAGTGTAAAGCAATTCCTACATCTGCTTGGGATAAAGCTGGAGCATCATTGATTCCATCTCCGACCATTGCCACTACCGAGTGCTGAGTGAGGAGTGAGGAGTTAGGAGTTCCTTTTGTCGTCCCTGCTTGTTGTAAAGACTTGATTGCAGCTGCTTTTTTCGCTGGGGGAACACCTGCTATGACATCAGCACTATCTAATCCTAATTGTTTGGCTATGGCGCTAGCTGCTTCTGGGCGATCGCCACTGAGCAACATTACCCGTAATCCCATCTGACGCAATTTGTCTACAGTGGATTGGGCATCTGGTCTGAGGGTATCAGAAACAGCAATTAGTCCGGCTAGAGTTCCCCCAACTGCTACGCAAACAACTGTTTTACCATCTGTTGCCAAATCCTGTGCTACCTGTTGTGCAGTTTCACTAATTGCAATACCGTGCCAACTCAACCAGTCCCAGTTACCCAAAAGTACAACTGTGTCCTCTACCACAGCAGACACTCCTAATCCTGGCTCCGTGTGAAAGTCCACAGCTTCTGGAATAGATAACTGTTGCCGCAGTGCTTCTTGCTGAATCGCTTTTGCTAGGGGGTGGTGAGTACCGCTTTCTACGGCTGTTGCTAGTTGAATTAAGGATTGGGCATTGAGAATTGGGCTGTTATTCTCTGCCTCTTCCCCAGTTCCCAATTGCTCGATTAACAGACAATCTGTAACGATGGGATGACCTGTGGTCAGAGTGCCAGTTTTATCAAATACCACGGTATCTAACTGGTGTACTTTTTCTAAAACGTCGCCGCCTTTGATTAACAAACCCCGTTCTGCGCCCATAGCAGTCCCAACAAGAATAGCTGTTGGGGTAGCAAGTCCTAAAGCACAGGGACAGGCGACTACCATAACTGCGATCGCTAGTTTTAAACTAATTAATAAAGGGGAGTGGGGAGCTTGATGTGTAGCGTGGCTCATCATCTCCATCTCACCAGACATGGTGATATCAGTCCAAAGATGAGTACCGAAAAAGTACCAAAAGACAAATGTTAATAAAGATGCTGTTAATACTCCGTAGGTAAAGTAACCAGCTACTGTATCGGCTAATTTTTGTACTGGGGCTTTCCGAGTTTGTGCGGCTTCTACTAAAGCAACAATTTGAGCTAGAGTTGTATCACTTCCAGTCCGGGTTGTCTGAATAGCGATCGCTCCTGACTGGTTTAGTGTACCCCCTGTCACCGAATCTCCCGGTTGCTTAATTACTGGCACTGCTTCCCCAGTCAACATGGATTCATCGACCGTTGTTTGACCAAGCACCACTTCACCATCGACAGGGATTTTATCACCTGGCAGCACCTGTAACCATTCACCAACCCGCACCTGTTCGGCAGGAATCTCTACACTAGAAGATCCCACTCCTCCTTTTTCTGGGTTGGCAATCAATCGCGCTACCTGTGGCTGGAGTGCTAGCAATTTCCTAAATGCAGCAGCAGCGCGACCTCTAGCTTGTTGCTCTAATGTTCTTCCCAAAAGAATAAAGCCCAGCATCATGACTGGTTCGTCAAAGAAGCACTCCCAACCCATTTGGGGAAAGAGTAGTGCTACTAAACTAGCAATGTAGGCTGTCAGCGTTCCCAATCCTATCAGGGTGTTCATGTTAGGCGCATTTCGCCGCCAGCCTAGCCACCCATCTACTAAAATCGAGCGACCGGGAATTAATAGCGCCACTGTAGCCAATCCACAGTGAAACCAGATGTTATTTAACAGTGGCAGCACTGAGCTACCAAGATTACCAAAATGTCCACTTCCCGACAATAACAGCAACATTGCAGCGATCGCCAACTGCCTAACAGAAGACCGCATTTCTCGGCGTTGTCGTTCTGCTGGGTCTGGTAAGGTAGATATTTCACCTGCGACTGTGCCCCTAGCTTTTCGGGGTTGAGTTGGAAATCCAACGGCTGTTAATCTCTCTGCTAGTGCATCTGCATCTACCGCACCAGTTTCTGACTCTACAACTGCTACCTCTGTGGCCAGGTTCACACAGGCACTCTTGACTCCTGGATGTTGGGTTAGCTGTCGTTCTACCGCGTTCACACACCCAGCACACTTCATACCTCCAACATCGAGAATAATTTTCTCTAAGATTGGGTCAAGTTCTGGGGCTAGCTTAGTTTTTGGGACAAGTTGCATGGCAAGTGTTTAGATTCGCTACAGAAATTCAACGCCTGACTAAAAGCGTCTCTAATTTGAGCGTAGGCTAAATATGGAACTACGACTGTATGTCAACCCTATTAAATTTCTTAATTTATCGTACTTCGCTAAGGGTCACTGACGACTCCAGCGTAGATAAGTCACATAAATGATAGCTACAACCTGCATTGGCATGAGGACAATCAGGCTTTTCCAAAAATTGTGAATTTCCAAATTAGACATGGCGCTAAAATAGCCAAAGCCCAACAACAAGAACAGTATCCAGATCAGCTGTTTACGTTTGATGGTTAGCATAGCAGTAGGATTCATAATTTTTTAACAAAAAGCTCTAGTTATACCTATAAATCTACACAGAATACACAATAGCTTTCATGAATAGTTACTCAAGAAAGAAGTTTACCCAAGGGGGGAGTTAATAAATTTTCTGCCAGTGCTGCAACCAAATTGCCTTGGGAAATAGCCATAGAGCGAGTCATCCCACAAGTTGGAAATGGAATTCCAGTTAAATGCTGGATAGGACAAACTAAGAATCCTACTCTATAACCTTGGTGATAAAAATAAGTACCAAGTAGGTGTACAGGAGAATCCTAGTAAACCCCACCGAACTAATTTCCCTTCGTATGACAAAATTATCAGATTTAATCTAGTTCAGAAGATAAATAAGCACTAAGTGTTACTGGAAACAAATTCGAAAATCCAGTATTAACAAACTTACATAACTTACGCAAACATTAGCCGAAACCCTTGTTTTCATGTAGATGCAAAACTTTTCCTACAGAGTATTGCCCCTAAAACTTGTAGTTTTGCGTCAGCACTAACTTATTCCCAAGATACACTCAAGATATATAACTTTACAGAGCAACCCAAATGGGAAATCTAAGTTTTTAGAACCAGCCCTGCTTATTCACAAAGTAGGTATTTACAAATTCTTCAGGGGACTTATTCAAATAGATCATGCCTTCGATTAAACCTACAAGTTGCATAATTAACAAGGCAATACCGTAGGTAAAAGAACCCGCTACTACAGAAACCACCAACATGATAAAGCCTTCTGGAGCGTATCCTAGAATAAATTTATGAACCCCAAATCCTCCAAGGATAATTCCACAGTAACCAGCTAGAAGTTGTTTGGTAGGGTGACTGGGGTTGAGATTTGACATATTAAATGCTGCTCCTTGATAAGTAAGATATAAAAATAAAGTCTTTATTGTAATCAAAGCAAATACATTTACTTGCTTAATAAATACATTTTTAATTTTTTCAGTACAAGTAAGCCCCAAAATGACTAAAATCAGCGTGCTTCTATTTTAGAGGAGACGCTAAAATATCTTACGGCATAGCTTGAAAATCTAGCGCTCCTTAATAAATTTTGGTTTGGTGGATTGGATGACTGCAAACTCTGTTGCAGAAGTTTTGCAGCTTTTCAAGTAAGACATTTGGTCTTGAGAAGAATAAATCTCAATAATCATCAAAAACTGCAATACCACTTTTTACAAGTCCATCAGTATTATTTCCGGGTTTTTTTATGATCGCTTCTACTGGTAGTAAAACGCCATTGCACCAATGACAAAATTCAGTTATTGGCTAAAATCACCCGGATAAGAATAAATGCTTAACTAGATATTTGGTTGTCTATGTTAACAGCATTATCTGAATTGGCTTTTCAGCTAGTATTTATGCTTGAAGCCAATTATAACCAGTAAATTGTTCTTACATAAGGAGATAAAATCAGATATTTACATTTTTGACAACAGTATATTTAAGTATTAATTACTACCTAAAACAAATAGGCTTAATAATGTACCACTATTCCAAAGGCTGTGTAAGAGCATAGGAGCAAGGAGGTTGCGCGATCGCGTGTAAACTACCCCTAAAACGATCCCTAATGCTGTCAGGGGAAGAATTTCCGATAAGCTGAGGTGAGCGATCGCAAACAATAAACTACTGATTATAATCGATCCCCATACGGGTAAGTAACGAGTTAGAGAAGGTAACAAAAAGCCGCGAAACAGAATTTCTTCAAAAAATGGAGCAGCGATCGCTGCTGTAAAGAAAAATATACCAAGTGCTACCCCATCTTGGCTTTCTAGGGCCAGTTGCAGCAGGGGGTTACTACCACCCTGCCCTTGCCATAGCTGTTGATTGATTAAAGATACCATCACAACTATAGGTAAAGCCGTACAATAGCCGCCCAGTCCCCACAGAAACCAGTTATTTTTAAGACGGAAGCGGAACCAAAATTCCGGTAACGGAAAAAATGGCTTGAGAGAGAAATACAGCACTAACAGCGCACCGAATGCTACCAATAGGTAACTAACCAAAACAGAAAAAGCCTGAAGTCGCACATCAACAATAGGGCGCGGGATGGGTAACACCGATATCACCAAGGGCACAAAAATTTGCCCCATAAAGAAAAAGCCGACAATAAAAACCTGCAAAACCGTTTCACCATCCCAAGGCGTTGACCAAGGAATATCAGCATTTTGAGCTACTAACGAGGCTTTTCCTTTCAACAAGCGTTGAGCAAATAATAAAATCAGCAATATTAGACCAATTAAAGCCGCCAAGGTAGGAATAGTACCAATAACCGCTAATTTCAACACCGCTTGAGCAGCAGTTTCTTTTTGTGCAGCTTTTACTGCTAATAAAGCATCTTGTCGTTGTTGGAGTTGGTATAGCTGAACCAAAGCACTAGAGCGAAACCAACCTTCTAAATTCTTTTGAATCCGTTCTTGAGCATTTTGGAGCAGACGGGGAGGATTGCTCCACAGTCCACTCAATACAGCTGCGGTTTCTCCAAACTCTGGATTGACATCTGAGCGTTTTTGTAATTCGCTCCAAGTTTTCAGGGCTGTATCCGTCTGTCCTTGCTGTGCTTGTAAAATTCCCAGGCGCAGGTCTAATTCAGCCAGTAATTTTTGTAATTGCTTTAGGGACTGCTGTAACTGTTGCTTTCCTTGTTTAGAGGTTTTAGTAGTCGGAGGAACTTCAGGTAGAGGTTTAGGAGGTGTGGGAGTTATTTCAGATTGAGAGCGTAATTGTGCAAGCTTATTGTTAATTTTGTCCAAATTCGCTTGAACTGACTGACGTGCCTCCTGATATTGCTTTGTGGCGCTTTCTAGGGGTTGCTCACCAAGTATCGCTTCCCGAATCCCTTGAAGATTATCATCACCGCTATCTTCTGATTGCCAAGCTTGGGCCTGCAAAGCAATATTGGTTTGGTACAGTTCCAGGCGACTTTGGAACTGGGGTTCTTGCCAACTACCAAATAAAGCCGAAACTGCCAACAGAACTGCTATCGGCGTTAGCACAAAAATTAAAACCAACCGCTTGAATGTCATCTATCCCCCTTTGACTAACCAGTGGAGAGCGCGTCCCCCTTGGGAATTATCGCAAGAAAAAGTGAGAGGTGGATAAATATCATCAATATAAAGGTTTTAAGTTTCCCATTGCTAAAGAAACTCTAGTCTTAACTCAAGACTTTGAAATTCGATACTGCTGGGCAATGTAATAAAACAAACGATAGTAATCTTGAAATTCTTGGCTTTTGCTTCGTCCCTGCCAACAGTATTTTACTTGATCCTGAGTTAGTGTCAGTGTCATAGAACCTACTCTTTGATCAACTTCTACAACTAGCACCCCAGATACTCCTTGGGCGGTTTGAAAGTTGGGTTTGATCTTTTTCACTGGCTCTTGCTCTGCAACAATCGAATTCAGTAACTGCTGACTTGCCCACCCTCGAATTTCCACAGTTTTGTTTTGGGGCGAAATAAAGGCAATTCCATCACCATTTGCTGGGCCTGCTGAAGAATTCCAGTTACTCGGATATGGAAATTCAAAGCCATAACGGGAGTTGCTATAAGTTTTCCATGCGATCGCTCCAGCGTTAAAATCGTTTGCAGTACAACCCCACAAAATTATTAACAGGGCAATAACCCCGCTAACGCTGGCAGCAAACCGATAAATTCTTCGTCCCAAACTACAGATTTTATTCGCAGTAGCCATTTACATTACATATTTTGCCAAAGTCACTGATTTTATAGAAATACCAGAAACTCAGATCAATACCTTGCACTGAAAGAGCGCTCATTAAAAATTAAATATTCTTTCAGGATATTTACCATTCTCTTTTGACTCCTCGGTAGAGAAGCTTATAAAGAGTGCTTTATCACACAATTTATGTACAGTGCATCTCAGACAGCCGAGCTAACTTTGGAGCTTTTTCACTTCCAAACCAACACATCTTTGCAATTTCCACCAAATCTTTCTGTAATTTGCATTGGTAAGCCAAACGACCAAAAAATACCAGATATTGATATCTCTGGTTTACCAGATTCGGATGTGGCATCTCGCATCCACGCACAAATTTGGGTGAATGGGGACGAATACCATATTACCGATTTGGGCAGTTCTAATGGTACATACATTAACGGTGCGAAACTTAAACCTCAAGTTTTTTGCCCACTGCATGTAGGAGACAGAGTTTCCTTTGGGCAGGGAGACAAAATAACTTTTATGCTTAGGGTGCAGCAACACTCTGCATCTACCGCAAAAAATCCTACACCAAATTCCGCGCCGACGAAAATTACAGCGCCTAACATCGGCAAAGAAGAGGAACAAGTAATCTTTGCTAGTAAGCTTATCGGCTTAGGGCTAATCCTAGCAGGCATTACATTTTTAAGTACAAGTATTTATGTGAGCGTTTACTTACGCAGCACACCTGGAATTTTGCTGTGTATGGGAGGTGTAGTAGCTCTAAATTGGGGTGGGCACGATAATCGGAAGCTAGGATGGGTTTTGATTGGAATCGGAATTGCTCTATTCATCGCCAGTGGTGTTGTAATCGGCTCTGTGTCTCTTTTCTCTATGCTAGTGTCATTCGCTGGCATCTCCTGTGGATATCAGTTGTTTACAACCGGAAAGGTGTTCAACTTTAATCCGCTTACACTCCAAATAGTTAAAAAATAGGCCAAGTTAGGGAATCATTAATTAGCGATCGCTAATTTCCATTGAGGTTTCAGGATTTGAATCCTAAGCCATGATTAACTTCGAAGAGGTTTGTCGTGAGGGATTTATCACTCAATAAATAGCATTTCAGCTCCTAATGTGAATAAATGTAACAAAAGTAGCGTCAAAACGTTTTGCTGTCTTGACAACCAATAGAAGAACCGATAAGTTGATATACATACCCGGGTAAGACCGTTAAAGAGTTATATGCAAACGCAAACTAAGCAAAAGGTTACTTTGTATTTATCGCCAGAGTTGCACAGAAAACTGAAGATTCGTTCAGCAGTTGATTCCGAACCAATGTCAGAACTTGCCGAACGTGCCCTTGGTTTTTACCTATCTAATCAAGAATTGGTTGACGAGTTAGAAGATTCTTCTTATGGGCGGACTCATAGAGTTTATTCATGCCCAACTTGTGATAGCTCGCTAGTCTTACGTGATGGGGAACTGGTTACTTTGGGCAATCAACCAGGAGTAGTCGGTCAAGAGCATCTTTCCATTGATGATATTGATGGAGATGAAACCAACCCCAAGGGTGAGGAAGAGTTAGTTCCTTGCTAGATAGATAGGAATTATGGATTATTCATTCATGATTCGGTTGTCTTTACCAGAAGCAATGTCTCTACTGTCTCTATAAGGTCTCAAGTAGGTCGAAGTATGAAAGAAGAGCTCAATATCCTAATTCAAGCTCAATACCCTTTAATCTACCTTGTGACCTCCGAGGAAGAGCGGGCCGAGCAAGCAGTTTCCACAATCGCCCAGTTGTTGAAGCCCCAGCGCCGAGTATTTGTTTGGACAGTGACCCACGGGATTGTGGAATATGGTCAACCCCGGAATGTCACCCAACATAATACCGTTTCTCCAGAGGCGGCGATTGAGTGGATAATCCGGCAGAAAGAACCGAGTATATTTATTCTTAAAGATTTACACCCCTTTATTGATGCGCCTGCAACAAATAGATCGTTACGTGATGCGATCGCTAGCTTTAAAGGTACGCAAAAGAACATCATTTTGATGTCCCCGATGCAACAAGTGCCTATAGAGTTGGAAAAAGAAGTTGTTGTTATAGATTTTACACTGCCAGATATGGCAGAGTTAAATAAAGTACTGACTCAGCACGTAGACCAAAATCGTGGTCGGCGGTTGACAACAGAGGCTAGAGAAAAGCTCCTCAGAGCAGCTTTAGGTCTAACTAAAGATGAAGCTGAGAAAGTCTACCGAAAGGCGCAGGTAACTACAGGTCGTTTGACGGAAGATGAAGTAGATATCGTTTTATCTGAGAAAAAGCAACTAATTCGGCGCAATGGAATCTTAGAATACATTGAAGAAGATGAAACCATTGATGCAGTAGGTGGCTTAGAAGAGTTAAAAAGATGGCTCAAGCAACGCTCTAACGCTTTCACAGAAAGAGCAAGAGAGTATGGTTTGCCTCAACCAAAGGGGATGTTAATTCTCGGTGTTCCCGGTTGCGGTAAGTCATTGATTGCTAAAACTACCTCCCGGCTGTGGGGTTTACCACTGCTGCGGTTAGATATGGGCCGAGTCTACGACGGCTCAATGGTGGGACGAAGTGAAGCAAACTTGCGGAACGCCCTAAAAACAGCAGAATCTATTTCCCCAGCGATTTTGTTTATCGATGAATTGGATAAATCCTTTGCTGGTAGTGGAGGTTCTTCTGATTCTGATGGGGGAACATCAAGCAGAATCTTCGGCTCTTTCCTCACATGGATGCAAGATAAGAAATCACCAGTGTTCGTGATGGCAACTGCCAACAGAGTAGAACGCTTACCTGGGGAGTTCTTGAGGAAAGGACGCTTTGATGAAATTTTCTTTGTCGATCTGCCAACACCGGAAGAACGGCAACACATTTTTAATATTCATCTGACCAAGCGCCGTGAAGACATCTCTAGATTCGATCTTGAGCAACTAGCCAAGATGTCTGATGGCTTTTCTGGGGCAGAAGTTGAGCAAGCGATCGTTGCGGCAATGTATGAAGCTTTTGCCCAAGATCGGGAGTTCACCCAACTAGATATTATTGCTGCACTGAAGGCAACATTGCCGCTGTCTCGAACGATGCAAGAACAAGTAACGGCTCTGAGAGATTGGGCCAGACAGCGCGCACGCCCCGCAGCATCCTCCGTAGCTGAATATCAGCGAATGGAGTTTTAAAAGCTTTCCTCTGCCATCCCAGGGGGAAAGGCTAGCTCTGAATGCTAGCAGTTATAAGAAAAAGCCGCATCCTGCTAAGAGCGGCTTCGCCCGAAACAAACCGTTGTCGTTTTTCTCAATCTTCTCATTGGAGGAAACCCAAATGTCTCACTTTAGCACCCTGCGTACCAAGATCACCGATGCCGAAATCCTCAAAGCTTCTTTGCGCGACCTCGGTATCAGCGTAAAGACTGAAGCTGATGTCCGTGGTTATAACGGTCAGCGCGTCCGTTCTGACATCGTTGCTATGTTAGATGGCGAATATGACCTCGGCTGGTCTCGCAACAGCGATGGTTCCTTTGACCTAATTGCTGACCTGTGGGGCGTTGCTAAGAAGCACAACCAAACCGAGTTGATCAACTCAATCAACCAAAAGTATGCCGTTAACAAAACTTTGGCTGAAGTAAAACAGCGCGGTCTGCAAAACGCCAACGTGAAGTTGGTATTGCAATAACAATTTCTCTGCGCGTTCCCAAAGCTGCACGGGTTAACCATATAAATAGCGGTTAGCCCGCTTTTTTATCGGGACTGAGAAATAAATCTCAGTCCCGATTTTTGATGAGTCTAGTCAATACTAATTTCAAATTAGTAATTTTATTTCATCGTACTAATATTGATGTATTCAGCATGACAACCAAGCTTATTTTTAATTAATTTAAGAAGTTCTGCTTTATGTGGAAGCAACCATTCAGGATTGTTACTAGGGTACAAATATATATTGTAAGTGTAAGTATATACCTCCCAATCAATTTTGGAAACTGCTTTGCAATGGTAAAAGAAGTTAACTACTCTTGTTAGAGCTTTTATAGCCTTTTCACCTTCTGATGTAAATGATAAATCAAGATTTTTTGGATTAATCAATTTTGTTGTATTACACCGAAAATCAATTTCATTCTGGCCTTTACATCTATTGCAAGTAACACACAGAGTTTGTGAGTTTTCTTTAGATGTTTCACCACCCATAGAAAACGGTTTAATATGATCGATTTGTAATTTACCTTTGGTATTGACTCCACAACAGAGACAAGCATACCCGTCTCGTTTTTTAACTTCTTCTTTTTCTACTTCGTTTAGTTCTTTGACTCCTCTTTCTAGTGTAAGAATCACATGTGAAGTTGTTTCACCTTCAGGCTTAGGATTAATAATGTTTCTAATTGCTGCGTCAACGGCTGTTTCAAATCGAATCAAGCTTTTGTAAAAAACTTTCCACAATGTTTCTGGTTGAGAAAACTCCTTGCTTAAATATTCGTATTTTAAGCGAGATGGAAGATCAATTACTTTATAAGCAATTTTATCTAAGTCATACAGTTCTCTTTCCTCAAATGGATGGTATATAGGTACAGATTGATTTTGAGCAATGTGGCGAACGATCTTAATTAAATCTGAATCAAGCTTTTCACCAATATTGTCAGTTTTGCGTTCAAACCCGTCACTTATCCATTGTTGGACTTGAGACTGCATCCATTTATCATCAAGATATTCTTTAGACCATTCATCTAATAAGTTTGTAGAACGAATAAAGAGAATAAATGAATCAAATTTTGATTTTGTATGTTCATATACCATGACAAATTCAGTAAATGATTCCATTGATTCATGTTTATTGTCAACGTCAGCATACACAATTTCAGTTTTATACCAACCAATAGGGCATATTTTTGAGAATACTATTTGATAATCTCCACCACTCTCAATTGACTTTGATAATTCCTCAACTAGACGAATAGAAATATATTCAAATGGATGATATCCTTTTACACAGAGTTTTGGTTTATCTATAGTATCGCCATCTTTTGGGTTAGCCCAATCAACTAAACGTTTCCAGTCATCGAAGAATAGAACAACATTCGCCTCAGCACTACCTCCTACTTTTTCGCCCCGTAATGCTCTACCAATCATTTGAGTCATCAAGATAGAGCTTGTTGTTTGGCGAGTAATAAATACAGTCTGAACGCTAGGAACGTCAGCCCCTTCTGTTAACATTCTTACATTGATTAAAACATCAAGCTTACCATTCTTAAATTCATCCAGAATCCTTTGATTATCACTTTGAGTACGTTTGTTTCGTGCGTCAGCAGAGCCGGGATCGGCATCTATATGTGAATAAATTGCGTCTACTTTAATACCCTTTTCAAGAAGCTTATCTTTGATATAGACGCATTGAAACCAACGATCAGCAAAGATAATGGTTTTCCCATAAGTATCTTTATTTGATACATAAGTGTGTACAATAAAATTGTTTCTCTGTTTATCACTCGCAAGTTTTTCAATAATTGATTCTGGGAGGTCTTGATGTTGCTTAACTAGCCGATCGTATAATTTATCATCAACTTCTAATTCTTTTCCAGTTGCCACTTCAATATAGTTAGGTCTAGCCAAAACTCCTTGTGATATCAAACTTTCTTTTTTAGCTTCATAAATAATTTCATTCTCAAATATTTTCCAAAGCCAACCTCTCCTAGCTTTATCGTTATACGTCGGTGTAGCTGTTAGACCAAGCAGATTTAATTGTGGAAATAAACCTCGAAGTCCTAAAGCAGAATCTTTTTCACCAATTAATAAGTTTCTGCAACCATAGGCTGGTGAATGGTGAGCTTCATCAACTACTACAAAAAGTCCTGTTTCTCTACAACTATCAATAAATTTTCTGAAAGCTGTCTCAAAGTTTTTACCAGAGTTGTCTAGAGCATTAGTATGTAAATTATTGATGGCTGTTTGTATTGTCATTATGACAATATCATCAGTCAGTTGTATAGATGAGGCTTTGGCATGAGAAGGATTACTAGAAACGCACCGAATATTTAACGTTTTCTTCGGCTCTGGAATATCCCTAGCACTATTATAAAAGGTAGCGAATGCTTGATCCAACAGGTAAAATGAAGGAGCTAACCAAAGGATCTTAATATTTTTAGGGATTACATGGTCAGATAACCATCTGGTAGCCGTAAATGTCTTGCCAGCACCTGTAGGAAGTACTAAAATTCCACTACCCGGTTTTTCACTGCCAAATTTAAATGTTTTACTGAGAGCTTCAAATGCCTCAATTTGATGCTGGAAGGGTATTTTAGAGTGGTGGTTAGTAGATTGATCTCTTAATTGCTCAAGATTGATAGATTTGTAATTGATGGGTTCGTGCATTATAGTATTTTCCTAGTGATGTAGAGACTATTTGAACACTAGGTTAGTTTGCCCATAATGTATGCTTCAAACTCTCATGCCTTTAAATTTTTTTCTACCAAATCTGACTTAAATCTAAAACAAACCCAGGTAGCAATGCTTCACCATAAAGGGTTTTAGGGTTATCTAATATCTCAACCGCAATATTAAGACGATAAATAAAAACTCGGCGTTGTTTTCTATCAATTAACCAACCAAGCTGTGTGCCATTATCAATATATTCTTGCATCTTGTCTTGCAAAATTCGCAAGTTATCAGTTTCAGAACGCAATTCAATTACAAACTCAGGACAAATCGGTGCAAACTTTTTTCGCAGTTCTGCTGGTATCGCTTCCCAGCGATCGCGTTTTATCCACGCCGCATCTGGTGATCGCACTGCACCATTCGGCAAAGTAAATCCACCACTGGAACCAAACCCTACACCTGTACCATCTTGCTTTGTTCATACCCACAACTGCTAAATGCGTTCATCAGTTTCGGAACCAGTAGGGGGCATAATCACTAATTCTCCAGCAGCATTGCGTTTGATGCGAAAATCACGGTTTAGCTGACAAAACTCATAAAACTGATCTTCGGTTAGTGCGATCGCAGGTTGCAATTGCAAAACCATTGGTATAATTTCTGTGGCTACAGGTAAGTTGGTGGTCATAATTGCTTTGTGGCTACTTCACCTGCTTTAACTCTAATCTTTTCACAATCTACGGTGAAATGAAGATTAACTCATGAAGATTGGAATTATTGGCAGTGGAAACATGGGGCGCTCTCTAGGTATACTCTGGGCAGAGCAAGGGCATAAAGTATTTTTTGTCTCTCGTGATGCCGAAAAAGGAAAAGCAACGGCAGAGTTCGCAGGACGCGGAACGCAAGGTGGAACAAATGATCAGGCGGCGGCGTTTGCTGATGTAATTTTGTGGACGGTACGCAACATTATGCCAAAAGAGTTGCTTTGTGATCCTGAAGTTCTCGACAGTAAAATTATTATTGATTGTAATAATCAGGATATTCCTGAAGGATTTGCTTATCCACCAATAGTAGAATCTCTAGCTGAAAAGCTTGCTCAAGATGTACCTCAAGCGCGGGTGGTAAAAGCTTTTAATACGATGGCGCAGGAAGTCTTTGAATTAGCACCTGAACCACTAAAGCATTATGGAGTTTCTGTTTTTGTTGCAGGAGATGATGAACACGCCAGAAAAACAGTTATGGGGCTTGCTGAAGAAATCGGATTTTTAGCAGTAGATTCTGGTGTTTTACGTAATGCTCGATTGATAGAAGGCTTGGGAGATTTTATTCGCCTGATTATAGGTGGTCAAAAACAAGGTGTTTATGCAACTATCTCTGTCAATGTCTTACCTACAGCGTCAGGACAACGCTTAGGTGGACGGCAAGCTTCGAGTTTGAAGTAAGAAGTCAGATCATTGATTGAATACATTGCTGCAATCGACTTGCTTAATTTATTGCATCTCAGTACAGTAAAATCAAAAGCAGTTTCAAGGTCATAAAAATGACGACTCAAAAAAGGATTGCTGTGGTGACAGGCAGTAATCGAGGGCTAGGATATGCTATTTCCCGTCAATTATCCCAAATTGGCAACCGCGTAATTCTGACGAGTCGTAATGAAACAGATGGTCTTGCTGCTAAAGGCCAGCTTATCAATCAAGGGTTTGATGTTGACTATCACACCCTGGATGTCACCAATGATGCGAGTGTGCAACAGTTTACCGAGTGGCTGCGTGAAACTTACGGCAAAGTAGATATTCTGGTCAATAATGCAGGCGTAAATCCCACAACTAAGCCGGAAGAGTCCAGCTTACTGACTGTGCAACTGGAAACGATGCGATCAACCTTTGAAACTAATGTTCTAGCAGTACTCAGAATTTCTCAAGCATTAATTCCGTTGATGAAGGTGCAAAATTACGGCCGCATTGTCAATATCTCAACGGAAATGGCATCTCTAACATCAGTTCCCACTGACTACTACCCTTTAGCACCATCCTATCGGCTCTCGAAGGTGGGAGTAAATGGACTAACTGTGCTTCTCGCCAAGGAACTCCAAGGTACTAATATTCTCGTAAATGCTTATTCTCCAGGTTGGATGAAGACAGATATGGGGGGAGATGATGCGCCGTTCACGGCAGAAGAAGGAGCCGAAACTGCTGTCTATTTAGCAACACTTCCCGATGGAGGAGCGCAAGGACTGTTTTTTGCAGAGATGCGAAAGTTTGGTGGCCCCATTCAATTACAATGGTAGGTTAATATGGGAAATTCCGCAGGTTTACCGCCTATTTACGCAGATAAGCCGATTAAATTAGCACCTGCTAAAATTATTACCTCGTTCCCAGTTAATACTTTTTTGGAAAATCTAGCGATACCTGCGGCGGGCTACGCCTACGCACCAGATGGCACAATTTTTGTAAGCAATCATGAGGTCGGTAAGATTGTTCGCATTACCCCAAATGGCAATCAGCAAATTCATGCTACTGTTGAAGGCAAAGTAAGTGGTCTTGCTTTCACTACCAACGGCGATCTAGTAGCAACAGGCTGGAATGCTGATTCTATACCTGTGGTTTCTCTAGTTAATAGTGATGGCACGGTGGAAACGTTGCTGACACTGCCAGACGCAATGTTTCTCAATGGTATCACACCACTTTCCGACACTCAGTATTTGACAGCAGATTCCTATCGTGGTGCAATCTGGCTGATTGATGTTGCTCAACCCAGTGGATCAATTTGGCTAGAACATCCAATGCTTGCTCGTAGCAATTCGGAGAGCGTGTTTCCTGCTGCAAATGGCTTGAAGCGTTTTGGTGATTTCCTCTACGTTTCAAATACAGAAAGAATGTTGCTGTTGCGGATTCCCGTTGATAGCACAGATAAACCAGGTGAGCCGGAAATTTTTGTTGAGCAGACCAATATTGATGACTTTGCCTTTGATGTAGAAGGCAACCTTTATGGAGCAACGCACATTTACAACAGTGTGGTACGAATTGCACCCGATGGTAGTACTACTATTATTGCTCAAGCCGAGTCAGGTGTAATTGGTAGCACAGCAGTGGCTTTTGGTCAAAGTAAGGGTGATCGCACTGCGATTTATGTTGTAACGAATGGTGGAATGTTTTTACCTCCACCCACAGGTGTTGTTCCTGCTAATGTTGTTCGGCTTGAAGTTGGAAAACCTGGATATCCCTTGGGTTGAGAATGACCAAATTGGTGATTTTCAATTGAAAATCCCCAATTGAAAGAAAAATGTTTCAGAACAAGCAAATTTATACTTGCTCTGCAAAAATCAAGCTACGTAAAAAATCTAAAATCCAAAATTGATTGGCATAACGAATGGAGATGGAACAGGACGATCAATTTGTAACCGTGGTCATTACACAAGTTGTAAAGCCAGGATGCGAAAGTGCTTACGAGGCTTGGTTGAAAGAAATTACCAGGGTTTCCAGAACCTATATAGGTCATCTGGGAACAAATGTGATTCGTCCCCAACTTGGCGTGCGAAATGAATATGCGATCATCTTCCGGTTTGACGGTTATGAAAATTTAAAGGTGTGGATGACATCGCGCGATCGCGAATATTGGCTGAATCAAGGTAAGCATTTGGTGGAATCTGATCCTTATGTTCAACAAATCTGTGGATTAGAAGCTTGGTTTTCTCTTCCCGGTCAACCACTGAAAACTCCACCGCGCTACAAAATAGCATTGCTAACTTGGGGAGCCGTATATGTGTTAATTAATTTGTTGAGTACGTTTATAGTCCCCCTGCTTCGTGGTTTACCACCCTTGATTATTTCGTTGATCGTTACGATTACTATGGTTTTGCTATTGACATATATTGTCATGCCTAGAGTTAGCCGTTTGTTTAGCTTTTGGCTATATCCTAAATCACGAAAAGTTTAGCCATTTAAATTACTTTAACCAACAGCAAACTCGGTAAATTGTCGTTTAAAGGGTGAATGAAAAGCCAAAACGATGTCTTTTTTGGGTATACCTCGACTAATAAGTTCATTGGCAATACCTCCTTCTGTACCATCGTGTTGAATCCAAATTTTTTCGTTTTTAATATCTAAATGTAAAACACAGCCATATACACGGCGCTTATTTGACCACCCCGCATGAACAACTTGGTAGCGATCGCGTTCTCTATCAAAAATAACTTCTGCTTCGACTTCTTCGTTGCTGGCTTTGATTTCGCTATAAGCTAGCAGCAGTTCTTGAATAAGTTGACGGTACTGTTCTACTTTTGCCATTTTATGATCGCCTCCTCTTCTGGATCGAAAACAATCAACCGAACTTGGTAACGTTGGATTAATAAGCCTGGCAGTTCTAAAGTAAAAAAAGAACGATAGGTGTCTAAGGGAACTGCTAAATATAGAAGTCTCTCAGGTTGTTCTTCTTCAAGTGCTAATTGATATTTGAGATACTGTCCTAAAGCAGTACTAAATTCAGTTGTAGTAGATGGAGCAACAAAGCTTTTAACTTCAACCGCAATTTTTTCTTGATTTCGTTCAGCTGCTAAAACTTTCTCTGCACCAAGGTCGATGTACATATCCAAACCACCAAAACGCAGGAAAAGCGGGTCATTAGTGATGAGCCAGCCCTCTTTCTCCAAAGCGCGTTTTACTGCATCATGGAATATGTCTTTCGCCGCCATAGATTCCTAGAATTTTGATTTCGGTACTATAAAACTAGCTTACTCTTTACCAAACCTGACTTAAATCTAAAACAAACCCAGGTAGCAACGGTTCACCAGAAAGTGTCTTAGGATTATCTAATACCTCAACCGCTATATTAGGGCGATAAATAAAAACTCGGCGCTGTTTTCTATCAATTAACCAACCAAGTTGTGTCCCATTATCAATATACTCTTGCATCTTGTCTTGCAAAATTCGTAAGTTATCGCTCTCAGAACGCAATTCAATCACAAACTCAGGACAAATCGGTGCAAATTTTTTTCGCAGTTCTGCTGGTATAGCTTCCCAGCGATCGCGTTTTATCCACGCTGCATCTGGCGATCGCACTGCACCATTAGGCAAAGTAAATCCACCACTGGAACCAAACCCTACACCTGTACCATCTTGCTTTACCCAAATACCCAACTGAACAATAACGTCAAAGTTGCGTTCATCAGTTTCGGAACCAGTAGGGGGCATAATCACTAATTCTCCCACAGCATTGCGTTCGATGCGAAAATCACGGTTTAGCTGACAAAATTCGTAAAACTGATCTTCGGTTAGTGCGATCGCAGGTTGCAATTGCAAGACCATTGGTATAATTTCTGTGGCTATAGGTAAGTTAATGGTCATAATTCATATTTTGGGGCTTCACCTGTCTTTAGGATATATCTTGGCAAAATTTTAAGGGTGGTTTCGTAACCACCCCTTTATTGCCCTAATAATTTAGAATTTACTTGCAGTCCCCTTAATGGGAAGTTAATTTACTCAGAAATGTTAATCGAACTTTCAACTTTAGAAGTAGCCAATGTTGGTGCTGTAAAAATCCGGGAGTACAGATTTGATGGTTGTTGATGAGCAACGACTGGTAGAACTTGACGAGCATGAGCAGCTAATTCTATTGCCTTTACATCATAAGTCTGCGTTGCTAATTTCGGATAAAAACCAATACCGATGATTGGTAGCAACAAACAAGCGGTAATAAAGATTTCGCGGGGTTTGACATCAGATATTACCGCATCCAAGTGCAACTCTTGACTTTGATCGCCGTAGAACACTTGACGCAGCATCGACAGTAAATAAATTGGTGTCAAAATCACGCCAACTGCTGACAGCAGGACGACTACAATTTTGAAGCTGGAACTGTAAACATCACTGGTGGCGATACCCAGAAATACCATCAACTCACCCACAAAGCCACTCATTCCTGGTAAGGCGAGAGAAGCCATTGAACCAATGGTAAACAGAGCAAAGGTTTTGGGCATTACCTTGGCCATACCACCCATTTTATCCATCATCAAGGTGTGGGTGCGATCGTAAGTTACGCCAGACAGGAAGAACAAGCTAGCAGCAATCAATCCGTGGGAAACCATCTGTAGCACTGCACCGCTTATACCCAGTTCTGTGTAGGAGGCAATCCCAATCAGCACAAATCCCATGTGGGCAATTGAAGAGTAAGCCAAGCGGCGTTTGAGATTGGTTTGGGCAAAGGCACAACAAGCACCGTAGACAATATTTACTACACCCAAAATTGCTAACACTGGGGCAAAGGTTACATGGGCATTGGGCAATATTTCCACATTGAAGCGGATCAGAGCATAACCACCCATTTTTAACAACACACCAGCCAAAATCATCGAACCGGGTGCAGATGCTTCACCGTGGGCATCAGGTAGCCAAGTGTGTAAAGGGAAAATTGGTAACTTCACACCGAAGGCAATCAAGAAACCTGCATAAACCAACAATTCCAAGGTTTTAGGGTATTCTTTCATTCCCAGAGTCGCCATATCGAAGGTGACGTTATCTCCAGAGAATGCCATTGCAAAACCAGCAATCAAGATAAATATTGATGCGGCGGCTGTGTAAAGAATGAATTTGGTCGCCGCATAACGGCGATTTTGTCCTCCCCAGATGGAAATCAGCAGGTAAACCGGCACTAACTCGATTTCCCACATTAGGAAGAACAGCAGCAAGTCTTGGGCGACGAATACGCCAAGCTGGGCGCTGTACATCGCTAGCATCAAACCATAAAATAATCGCGGCTTGGTAGTTACTTTCCAAGCCGCGAATATTGCGAGAGTATTTATTAAGCCTGTTAGAAGCAGTAAGGGCATCGATAAACCATCAACCCCCACAGCCCAATGCAAACCTAATTGCGGTATCCAAGGATAGTTTTCTACAAGTTGGAGTCTTGAACTCTGAAAGTCGTATTTATACCAAAAGGCATAAATCATCAGTGCAAAGTCAGCGATCGCAACTCCCAGACCATACCAACGCACAGTTCTACCTTCTTTGTCTGGGATCAGGGGGATGGCTAAGGCAGCCACCAAGGGTAAGAGGATTATGGCTGTTAGCCAGGGAAATTCAATAGCATTCATCACTTCTGACAATCAATTTGGCTTCTCACTTTTGATTTCATTATATTAAGGAATCTATACTTTTGTAAACTATCTTGAACTCTAGAAGATTTAATCTTAACTATTTACAGGAATATATACTCATTGAATCTCAAATCATCAGGATAAATAAGAATAAATACTTATCGTATTTTGCCGCTTTCCATTCTAAATGTAAACTTTTGCAACGTCAACTAAAGCCACCGTTACAATACGGTTACATTTTCTAGTTAAATTTAATTGTCGGTTGACATAAAATATCGACGCAGCTACAGTGCCAAGTTGCAAAACCTAGGATTATAGCTGCGTCAGTATATTGATGAACAGGGTTGTGTAAACTATGTTGCGTGGAAAAAAGAGCAGCCCTAAGCAGTTGCAGATTGGTTTTCGAGGGGAAAAATCTGGCTTTTAAATATAATTGCAACAATTTCGAGCAACTGGCATTCTGGATAAACCTTTACAATGCGTTCACCATTTCGACAATTTTGGAGAGATACCCGATAGAGTCGATTCGTCCGCGAATTTTAGGGATTTCCAACTGGCTAGCTTTTTTGTGATTCTTCCAACGTCGGCTTTATTATATGTTTGGGGAAAGTTTCAGTTGAGCTGAAATAGCGTACTGAAGAACCATAATTTTGCTTAATTATTAGGACTTACGCACACTCTACTAATTCTTCTCTTCTCTCTGAGAAATTAAGCTTTTTGGCAATTTTTGCGTAAGTCCTAAATCTTAAATTGCTGAGTCCGTTATGAATACTGAATTTTTAATGTAATAATCCCAATCAATACAGCAAGACCTAACGCTCTACGAAAATAATTGACTCCTTGAAATAATTCCAGCCACGCCCAAGTAAACAAAGAGCCATTTGCTACCACGTCTAAAACTGTATTGATTTTACCACTTGTAAAAATTAGAGCGAGTAAAGTGGTTACTATCCAAACAATCAGTGGTAGGTTTGGCATCTGAGCTAAAACAATTTTGCCCTCGCTATCACGAAAGGTTTTATCAATTAATGTATTTTCCATTATTTAAAATTCCTACCTAGTTACAAATGATTAACTTACAGAAACTATTGCATGGTCTATTGAGAATAGGATTACATTGAGTTGTAAATACCTTAATCATATTAAATCATGTAGAGAAATCTTTTTCCAAGCATCTAATTGCTGAGATGATGACTATGTTAATAGACATAATCACACTAACAAGATATCTGTCGTAAGAATGAATGCAATTTGGAGCAGTGAAGATTATGGATGCTCACATCATGATTATTTGGAAGTACGAGATACCGCAGGTAATGGTGACGATAGAACAGATTACGGAGTCGTTAAACGTTTAATTCACGTGGCTAATAGCTTGTCGCTAGCGATCGCAAAATCAGATTAGTCAGAGATTTCGACCTTAGATAAAAACAAAGAAATTGCAAAGTAGGAGCAATGCATGAATTGCCCCTACTTGTCTAGTTAATTGACATGATAGCTGAATTTATGCTAGCTATTACAGCACGGCTTTTTTAGGTCTGAAGAACGCGGCGATTTCCGTTCAAAATGATACAGTACAGTATTTAAGTTTTATGCTATCGCTCAACAAATAACGTTCCGTGAAAGCTAGAAGTGATAGATTTCACGATCTGTTGGGCAATATTTAAGTGACTGGTGTGACTATCCTTTAAAGTATTAGTAATTATTTATGGCTTTCCCAATCAAAGAACGTCGTTGGCTATATATTTGTCTGAGTATTTTAAGCTTGTCTTTGGCAGTGACTATTACTCCTGTTAAGGCATCTGTGCAAGTATCAGCAAAATCTACTCTGAATGTCCCAGCATCTACTAACCAGATAGAACAGGGACGAAACCTCTACCGTTCAGGACGCTTTGCAGAAGCCGTGATGATTTGGCAAACGGCAGCACAAAATTACCATACTCAAGGCGATCGCCTTAACGAAGCCCTAAGCTTAAGTTACCTTTCACTGGCACAACAGGAACTTAACCAATGGAAAGCAGCCGAAGAGTCTATTGAGCAAAGCTTAAAACTCTTACAAACCTCTATTCCCTCTGCTGATGCGATTCTTTGGGCACAGGCACTCAATACCAAAGCAAATTTGCAATTGCACAATGGCAAAGCCGAAACTGCTCTCGAAAGTTGGCAACAAGCTCAAAAATATTATGATCTAGCAGGCGATAAAATGGGCAGCTTGGGTAGTCAAATTAACCAGGCACAAGCTTTACAAAGTTTGGGATTTTATCGCCGTTCTAAACAGCAGTTGGAAGAGCTAAATCAAAAGCTAGGAGCAATGCCAGATTCGGAAATTAAAGTTAGTGGGCTAAGATCGCTGGGTTTAGCTCTGTTGATGATTGGTGACTCTGGCAAGAGCCAACAGGTGTTAGAGCAAAGTTTAGCGATCGCTCGTAAAATTGAAACTACACCTCAGTTGAGTTCCATCCTACTAAGCTTAGGAAAAACCGCCGTAGACTTAAAAGATCCAAAGACGGCATTGGATTACTTTGAACAAGCAGAACAGGTAGCAACAAATCCAGGCGATCGCTTACAGGCACGTTTAGGGCATTTCAAACTTTTCCTCGACTATGACAAGCCTGAATTGGCTACCCCACTCGCGCCTCAATTACTAAAACAACTCACAGAGCTGCCCCCCAGTCATACCTCTCTTTACGCAGCTATTAATTTTGTTGCCTCACTGAATCGGCAGTCAACTTCTAGCCAAATCATACCGATGAAAGACTTGGCGCAACTCATGGCAGTCACAGTCAAGTCTGCACAGCAGCTCCAGGATGCTCAAGCAGAAGCTTACGCACTGCATCAGTGGGGAAAACTCTATCGTCGTACACAGCAGTTATCACAAGCGCAGGAGTTAACTCAGAAATCTCTCAACATTGCACGTCAACTCCAAGCTGAGGATATCATTGCTCAATCTGCTTGGCAAGTGGGACAGTTGTATAAAGAACAGGGCGATCGCCCAGAAGCAATTACTGCTTATACTGAAGCAGTCAAAGCTTTAAAGTCAATCAGGGGAGATTTAGTTTCAGTCAACCCCGATGTTCAGTTCTCCTTTCGTGAAAGTGTGGAGCCTGTTTACCGAGAACTTGTAGGTTTACTCCTAGATCAGCAACCCAGTCAAGCAGAACTAATGGAAGCTCGTGACTTGATTGAGGCACTCCAAGTTGCAGAACTCGATAACTTTTTCCGGGAAGCTTGCTTAGATATATCTCAGCAGATTGACCAAATTGATCCCAATGCAACCGTTGTTTATCCGATTATCTTGCCAGATCGCCTAGCGGTAATCCTTTCCAAAACCGGACAACCCTTGCGTTATTATGTGACACAAAAATCTATTGCCGACATCGAACAAACTCTAGAAAAATTATTAGTTGCCCTAAATCCTGTCTCCAACTCCAAAGAGCGCGATCGCTTGTCCCAAGAAATTTATAGTTGGTTAATTCGTCCTGCCGAAATGGATCAAGCTTTTAAAGATACCCAAACACTAGTATTTGTTTTGGATGGTCGATTACGTAATATTCCCATATCAGCTTTGTATGACGGAAAGCAATATCTGATCGAAAAGTATGCTGTTGCCCTTTCACCGGGAATGCAATTAATGAGTGCGCGATCGCTCCAAGGAAATCAGATTAATGCGATCGTCGGCGGTATCAGCCAATCTCGTAATGGTTTCAGTGCTTTGCCTGCTGTAGAATTAGAAGTTAAGCAAATCTCGAAGGCAGTCCGATCTTCGATGTTGCTCAACCAGCAATTCACTAGTCAAGCCCTTGCCAGTCGCGTCAAATCTAGTAGCGCCGATATTGTCCATCTGGCAACCCACGGACAATTTAGCTCCCGCCTTGAAGATACCTTCCTACTGACTTGGGATGGAGAAGTCAACGTTAAGGAATTGTCAGAACTTCTCAAAAATCGGGGCGGTGAATCATCGAAAGCAATTGAGTTGCTAGTACTGAGTGCCTGCGATACGGCAGCAGGTGATGATCGCGCCGTTCTTGGACTAGCAGGCTTGGCTGTAAAATCTGGTGCCCGCTCAACCATAGCCACTCTCTGGCCCGTCAAAGATAAAGTAGCCGAGATGCTGATGACGCGCTTTTATGAGCAATTGCGACAGCCCAAAATTACCAAAGCCTAAGCACTGCGACAAGCCCAAATCAACTTAATCCGTCAAACTGATTTCCACGATCCTTTCTTTTGGTCTGCCTTTGTCTTGGTTGGTAACTGGCTGTAAAGAAGGTAGCAGGAAGGAGATTTAGTGAGGGATTTAAACCGCAAGCTTCGCTGTACTTTCTGCATTTATTTTGGGCTAAGTAACTTTACTGAGTCAAATTTTAGTAATTTGTACAAACTTTGACGGTATAAAAGTTAGGTTTCGTTTATGTTTTTAATAGGTATTGAAACCTTTAAATTTCAGCCGAAAAGATTTATCCAGCTTTCTCCCACAATCAGAATCAATGTATTTAGTATTACTTTTCTCAAATGAGGTACTACATCATGAAACGTCGATATTTAGCTAGTGCATTAAGCGTCATCGCTCTATTCACCAGTACTACATTGAATAGTGCCAATGCTGTTACATTTACCCCACCAATCAACAATGGCGCTCCCAACCAAGCAACCGGAGGAGCTTCCCGTGGTAATTTCTTTATCCCTGCTTCTAGGGACTTCCAGAAAATAAACTATTCCATCACCAATAATGATAATCATTTTAGAGGGGAATGAAGGGGCTGCCGTCGGCAGCCCCTTCATTCCCCTTTTGTAGTAATTTAAATAATGACGCTTG
>NZ_JADEXT010000032.1:0-91449 GCF_015206985.1 Nostoc sp. LEGE 12447
CTGGGCGGCTCAAGTTTTTGGCCAATCTATGCTCTCGAAAAGAAGAATTTTGTTTTCTGCCACAACTGACGACATAGAAACTGCATGAAGAATTTTGAGCATCTCTCCCACAAAATCAACACCCTAGGTAGGGTGTAGGAAAAAAATCAAGAAAAGTAAATATGAGTGCGAACATAATTGAAGAAGAATTCAGCTATTCTGAATTCAGGAGTCAGCAATCTTGACGCTCTCTACGAGACGCTACGCGTAGCTTGCAACTCTTACAGAGTAGGCAGACTCGCTATCCGCCAGTCATACAGAATACCTTTCTGTATTCTGACTCCTGAATTCTGTTTGATAAACTTCTTTGCGGGAGCAACGCTGGCATGAGCATTACTACGCCCCACACCCAAAAACCTTATAAATAAGGGATTTGCCGTTATCAAGCTTGCCATTCGGCTATAAATCAAAATCAAGACTGAAGGTTTCGCTTGAAGAATCTTCTTCTTTCTCTTGTGCAAATGGAGTTGAAGTCATTGAAGGAAGCTTGTTCGGCTCAGTAGTAATCGGCGTGAAAGCTACTTGTTGTGTGGCTAATCCAGCCTTGATGAAAACAAAATAGCAATCAATAATAAAGTAAAGTGTCTCCAGGTAACTCTTGCCTAGTTGCTGTGACTCGGCAAATATCCGCTCTCGGTAGCTATCTTTGATCCGAACTTTTTCTGGTGTTAAGTCAAGTTTGTCTACCATTGCGATCACTTAATAGATGTAGTAGGCGAATTCTTGCTGCTGATGGCTTTTGCCATCTCTAAAAGCCCAAAGACATTAGCTTCTACTGGGTTGTCCAGTATTTTGAACCCGTTTTTCTCTAAAAGCTTCTTAAATCCAGGTAACAGGCAACCTCCACCAATCGCCCAGATTTCATCCCCCTGGTGCTTGGCATCAAATGTCAGATTCACCGCTTTCTTCAAGTATTTTTCATACCAATCTTTTAAACAAGCGCTGTAAACATCTTTGATATCGATGTCCCGGCTGTACCGAGTATGCCCCATTTCCAGACAAAATCGGATCTTGGATGCATCCCCGATTTTCCCGCCATTTAAATGCTTCATCTTTTGGGAAATATCATTGATGAGAACTTCTACGCCAGTGGGGTAGGCGGTGTGAACTTCTCGTTTGCCTTGGTTGTAACGAGAATACAGAGTTGTGCCATTGCCAAAATCTAAAATGGTTAATTTTTTTGGTAGTTGATGCCCAAACAATGCACCCATCCCTTCTAGTACGACTTTCAGGACTTCGATCTTCACATCTGATTGTTTGCCAGCAAGTATTGGCTGATATTCTCCGTTTAGTACTTTTTGCAATTCTTCAGCCAGAGCGACATCATGTAAGCTGACGACTAATTTTAAATGCCAAGCCTTACGGTGTGGAAGATGTGCCAATGCACCGAATAATGTCAATAATGCGTTGTTGACTTTGTTTTCATTGTTATCAGTGTTTCTGTCAAAATAATTTCCTGTACGGAAAGCTGATTCTCCAACTGTGTAAGCATTACCGTTAAAAACTACCCTCCCTGGTACGTCTTCCATCTCGGCATTGGTTATATAGCTGGGCACACGAACAACTTCAAAGCCATCGACAAAAAGTTTTAGGCTTCCATAGCCGTTATCAAAGCCAGCAGGAAAAATTTTTTGCAAGGTGTGAATGTTAGACATAAAGAGAAAGGTAATAGATTTTGATTTGTGAAAGTTATCTGTGATTTGTGAAGTGGGGAGCAGAGGAGCAGAGGAAGCAATTAAAACAGTTCTTAGTGTTTACTATTTACTGTTAAAAATGGAGAACTCTGACCTTCAGTAGAATAATTAGTTTTTCTTACACCGATAACTAATAATTGTTAATGCAAACATTTTCTCTTGCTCCCCTGTTCCTCTGCTCCTCTGCCTTTTTTTCTTCAGCATCAAAAAATTATCATAACCTCTTGGGGGCTAAGTGGGGTAAAACCTCACCCAATTGAATGTACCCCATATAGCCCCCATATAGCCCCCATGTGGGAGTCAAATTTTGCTCAAACCTCTAAACTGCTTTGGGGTACATATAGCCCCCATATAGCCCCCACCAAAATTTTTTGAAATCTTTTCTATCAACGCAGCAGAAATTAATTTAGATCATCGTTGACTGCTTGATTTATGCTTTAGTGCCAATCTTTTGTTAGCAATTTATTTCCCTGCAAGATGTCTAGCTAAAGCTCTGATCCACTTACTTTATATCGCGTTATCGCGATGATTAAGTAACGAGAGGTTAACCCTTTTAAGCGTAATACTGGGAATAGTGAGTGATCCGGCTTTTATCCTATATCGCGTTATCGCGATGATTAAGTAACGAGAGGTTAACCCTTTTAAGCGTAATACTGAGAATAGTGAGTGATCCGGCTTTTATCCTATATCGCGTTATCGCGATGATTAAGTCGCGATCGCTGGTTCTAATTGGTTAGCCTTAATAAAGTTTTTTTAGTTAAACAAAGATAACAGTAGAAATCAGGTTTGACTTTCTGTGTATATCGCGTTATCGCGATGATTAGTTAACGGGGAGTATCAGTATCAATCGAGTGGTGGTGTTTTAGAAAGAGCATCTGAGATGATTTGTGCAAGCTTATACTCAAACTCAGCCAAAGCTACTGGATCACCATTTGGTGGACGCTCTAGCTTTTCTGAGTGGCTAGCTTGTGCAATAATCTCTTTCTGCGCGTGTCGAAGAATTGTCATGCAAGACCTTAATACATGACTAAGTTTGAGAGGAGTTTCTAGTTCCTCGGCAAGGCGAGAGACGAATCGTTCAATTTCCCTTTCCTCAGATTTAGTCAAAAGTACTCGCTTCTCTCGACTTAATTTTTCGATTACTGGTGCAGGTTGTATTGGTGGAGATTGTTGAGGGTCAAGAATTATTTGCTCCGATAAAGTTGAATCTCTCACAGATGGAGCAGCAGTATTATCTGAAACTGAAGTTGTTTCCTCTGAATCTGAACCCCTGAGAACAGACCGTACCAATGCTTCGTCTACTGGGCGATAGGGTTTTTCATTTCCTGAAACACGTTTAGCCATTGGTAACTACTTTTTGCCTCGCTTTGTTGAAACAGCAGATTTTATAGTAGATGTTGTAACTGGTTCTTCAAACTCAGCAATACGAGCTTCTATTTCCTTAGACAGCTTACGATATTGGTTTGTGACTTTGTGGTTTGGTGCAGTTTGGAAAATTGTCTTCCCTAACTTTTGGGACTGAGGTACAACCGTAGAACGGCTGATGAGTGTATCAAATTTTAAAGACTTACTACCATCAGAAAAAAGTTTCTCGACATATTCAGTTAGAGAACTAGCTAATATAGTTCTGCTATCTACACAACAAAGAATTACTCCTAACAAACGTAAATTCGGGTTGCCGTAACGTTGAGCGCCTTGAATATCAGTTAAAGCATCATTAAGTCCTGCGATCGCAAATGGGTCAGGAGTGGCTGAAAGAATAAACCAGTCAGCCGACTTATAGGCTGCAATTGTTGGTGTAGTTGCATTAGGCGCTGTATCAAGAAAGATGTAATCATACATTCCAGCAAGCTTGCGTAAAGGATTAATTAAAACATCTTGAGTAACCAAAAACTTATCTCTAGCTGCGAGTGCTTGATCTATCTTTTCTAGATTTCGACGAGCTGCAATCAAATGAATATTTTTAGGTAACTCTACTCCATCATCAGGGGTAATGATTACATCTGTTGGTTCTTCTTCCCCAGTCAAAACTTCAAAAGTACCAAGGAAGCTTTCGCTAGGAATTCCTAAATGCCGGGTAGCTCCCTGGTTCATATCTAAATCGAATATTAGGCATCGCCTTCCCATCTCACCTAAAGCAGTTGCAATATGAATCAGGTTACTAGTTTTTGCAACTCCTCCCTTTTGATTGCCCACTGCAATCACTTTAGTTTTTCGTGCTGTTACTTCATGGCTCATGTAAGTGTCCTCAATAACCAGCAAATTTTAATAGCGACTTTGCATTATAGTAATGTCGCGTTATCCGAAACTAGCGTTATAGGATACTCGCGTTATCGCGATTTAGTAATTAAGCTAATATTGGTGTTTAGTAAGTAAGATACTTACCAGACAAGAATTTTTTAGTTTTGATAATGAGTCTGTATTATAACAATGTCGCGTTATCCGAAACTAGCGTTATAGGATACTCGCGTTATCGCGATTAAATAAAAAAAGAGTTAATGCTAGCTTCTCATTTTGAATACAGTACCGTAGATAGTATAAATAAATTCAAAAGGTTGAATTATATATGCAGAAAAATTCTTTAGAGGATAGGAGACTAGTAGTTTGCCAAGAAAACTTGGCGGGGTGAAGGGCAAAGGGGAAAGAGAAAAGGTGCTTACTCGAATGGCACTAAGAAAAGCTGAAATACTTGCCTGGTAAGGGGTATAGAAAACTAATAGTTTTAACGTCGGGAATCAGAATAATTTGCAACTCTCAGTTTATGATCGCTGCTTTATTAGCCTCCGTTTTTCCAAAGTGATGAAACCCTTGTAAATAATACATTTGCGCTTTTCTTAGTGCCATTCGATGATTACCGCAGATGCCAGTATGAAATATACAAACCAGCCAATGAAAAACCCCAACCTCAGCAAAAGGTTTGGGGAATTTATATCAATTTAATCACACCTCCATCATGGCACAACTCGATATTCGTTCAAGTACTGTTCAGCTAGAGATGGAATAAATGGCTAAACCACCTTCTAAGCGCAAAAAAGCCATCTCTGCTTCATCTAGTGATGACACGCCACCAAATAACCTTACCCAAGAAGAAAACCCAGCTACAGCAACAATTACAGTTACGGCTGTTGAAGTTCCCGAATTAACCGAGCAGGAAATTAGCGATCGCTTGCATTTAGAACGCAAGGTGGAACGTGCATTTTTTGAGGCAGGCAAGGCATTGGCTCAGTTGCGCGATCGCAGGTTATACAGATCCACTCATCGCACATTTGAGGAGTATTGTCGTGATAGATTTGGATACACCCATCGCCGAGTCAATTATCTAATAGCTGGTTCTGTAGTATTTGACAACATAGTGACGGGAACAAATTGTTCCCAAAATGAGGAAGTGGATGAAACGGGAACAAATTGTTCCCAAAATGGGGAAGTGGATGAAATGGGAACAAATTGTTCCCAAAACGAGGAAGTGGATGAAATGAGAACAAATTGTTCCCAAAACGAGGAAGTAGACAAAACTCGACCTAACCTCTCACGAATCCTGCCGACTAACGAAGGACAAGTGCGCCCTCTGGCAAAGCTAGAACCACAGCAGCAGGTTAAAGTTTGGCAACGGGCAGTACAGGAGGCTGGTGGTAAAGTTCCCAGTGCCAGGATCGTCACTGATGTGGTGCAGAAAATTATGGAACGTACCAGAATACCCAACACCTACCAGTTAGGTGAAGTCTGCCAAATTCTTGCTAAGGATAATCCAGAACTGAGAGGTAAAGGAGGCTGTTGGGCAATTGTCAGCGTAGTGAATAACTTTAGTTGCAGCGTGAGAGTCTGGGATGGCGAGTACGCCGTTGGGTTACAACACCTGAAGTCTTACGATTACTTGCCTTCCGAGTGTGAGCAGATGCAGGTAATTTGCGATCGCATCAGTCGGGTGTATTCGAGGGGGCTGGAGGAGTCGGTGCAGAAGTTTTTGGAGTCGTTGGGGAAGCTGAATCGGGCTTATTTGACGGCTTTAGAAGAGAAATTATTGAAGGTTCTGGAGTCAGAAATTAGAGATTAATGCAACAAAGAAGCAATGCCACAATGCTGTAAGTGATTCTACAAAATAAAATTTTTCAGTGATGGCATTAACAGACTACGTAATCATGAGAACTTAGAAGATGCCCCAAGTCCTTCAGTACAGCACTTGGGAGATGGTAACAAGTTAAGGTTGTGAGGCAGTTGTCAAATGTTAAACCTTTCCCCCAAAATGATATATCTGGAAATATCCCAAAGATTCTTGCCATTGTGCCTTCAATTTGATGCATGATATTGACGCATCAAATGTGTATTCTCCTGTATCTTGATTCATCTTCACTTCTATTGTTGGATATCTATTATTTGTGTCAAATTCATATTGAAACAATTGAGTAATGTCTGTTTTCGCCTCCTTTTCTAATGCATTTTTTATTTCTTCCTTTGCTTCCTCATCAGTAATTGCGATGATTGTGATAATAGGGTATCCTCGATTACCTGCAATTTCTACGGCCGACTCCTTTGAAAAATTATCTGGAACATGATCCAATACAAATTTTTCTTTCATTGCAATACCACCCGTGGCAGGTGGTGCATATTGTCCGTCTCCCAGTTTTCTTTGTAGTACGCAAGAATTACTAGATTGCGATACTATTTCTTTCTCTTTTTTCGTTGTACTCGCTGTGATTTCATCCCCGCGACTCTGTTGCACCACATGAGTCAACTCATGCGCCAACAACTCCTGCCCTCCTCGACTCTCTGGCTCATACGCCCCCTGCCGAAAGAACACATCCTGCCCCGTGGTAAACGCCTTCGCCTGAATCGACTGATTCAACTGATTAGCCTGAGTATCAATGTGAACTTTCACCCTACTGAAATCTGCTCCAAAAGCCTGTTCCATTGGTTCCCTAATACTTTTAGCTAGTGGCTGTCCGCTCACCTGTGCCTGCTGTATACCTGTTTCTAAATCAGGTAATGCACTTACGCCACCGACATACGCACGACGCTGCACCATCGGTTTCATTTGCAATTCCGCTTCCTCTTCAGGTAGAGGCTCGCGTTGAACACTGCCCTCCGGCTTCATTTGCACTTCCTCTTCTTCTTCGGGCAATGCTTCACGCTGTATGTCATGCTCTGGTTTCATTTGCAGTTCGTCTTCTTCCTCTGGCAACGACTCACGCTGAAGTTTTTTGCTCTGTGGTTCATGAATCCTTTGGACTACCTGACGCGCAGTTTCGTCTGCCTCTTGCTCATACTTATCTCCAGGCTCTCCAATGGTAAGTTTTGCTTGTATTGGTGTATCTGGTCTTCTCAGTGGAATTTTGGCAATATTATGACCAAATCGGGTTGCGTGTTCGAGTCGAGAATTCAATAATCCGTTCATCTTGGCTTGTAATACAGTTAGGCGCTCCTGTCCTTCGGACGTAATCGAGCCAGATTTAGCTTGTATGGAAAGTCCAGTTGCTTCCATCTGCTGTTCTGTAAAGCCTTCATTCTCTATATCAGTTGGTGTTTTAGCTGCAACTGATGCTTTTTGGATTTCGCTACCATAAGGTCTATGCGCTAATTGTGGGGATGAATTTAGCGCTGAGGAATTGGAATAGGTAGATGAGTCAGTCTTTGAAGATTTTGTTTTGTGCATTGTTTTTACAAGTTCAATGATTTACGTCAACTTGACATCAATCAGAGATGTCAGGAAAATCTTAAATATTGTGTTGTGAAAATCTAGGTACTTATGATTACAAAATTCCAAAAACCAACCATTCATTGGATCAAAACAGTCACGAAATTCTGTCATAACAGGATTTTATAACTGTCTTTACATTCTTTAAAAACAGATAATTGAGCTATTTGATTTTTGTCCAACAACCAGATTTCAAGATTTCCTCCAGCTTTTATGCAATATTTCTATTTTGGTTACAGTCCTTAACGACTTTGATTGGAATATGCATAAGACAAGAACTTTCAAGAACTTTATAAAAAAGAATATATCTATAAATATTTTAAAAGATATTTGCTTGATATTAAAAGATTTTTATCTATCTGGTGGTAGAGATTACTATTCAGTAACGTAAAGTTCTATTAAAACATAAAATTATATTAATAATAAAATTATTACACTATACAAATGAACATTTTTATGTATTAAGTCAAATAGCTCGTTTCAACTTTTTACAAATCATACTTTGTTTGCGATGCCTGCGGCGAGCTACACCTACGCATTAGTCGAGTGTATTCGGGTGTGTTAGAGGAGTCGGTGCAGAAGTTTTTAGAGTCGCTGGGGAAGCCAAACCGCACTTATTTAACTAATTTAGAAGAAAAAGTGTTGAGTTTTCTGGAGTCGGAAATCCTAGTAGAATGGAACAAAGAAACAATGCTGTGAGTGAATTGTGGTATTAAATTAATATAATCTTGCTGTGGTTTAATATTTCTGCTCCCGGTTGTTTGTAGAAAGTAGTAATTTATGACAGGAACGCAACAACAAGAAATAATGGATTTACGGGCATTGAATTTAACACCCAAACAAATAGCCCGAAAATTGGGTATTAAAGTGTCAGATGTCAATGCAGCGATTCAAAATCAAGCACAGCAAACTACATTAGATAGATTGACAAAAGGAGAGCTAGACCCTGTATATCAGTGTTTAGCAAGCGAGAGTCTTATCCAATTGTTACCGAAAATCCCACCAGAAAACAGCATCAAAAATCTGCTGACAAAATTCCTACCTGTAAAAAACAATGACGATATCGATCGCGGTTTAGGATTGGTAGTTATTGCAAGAGTTGCTCGATACAATCAAATCACGGTCTGTAGCTACCTTTTAGATATATGGTGCTTAGGTGTTAAAGATACCATCTCACCACGTACAGTAGACAGGATAAAATTTAAAGAATTTACAGAATCACTATTCGAGCCATTTCCCGGAAAACCACAAGAGGTTTCCCTTGAAGTAGCCCAAGGGATGATATTTAGTGCTTGCGAATATGCAGAAAACTTAGGGTTTCAAGCACACAAAGACTTTTCTAAATCGCGTTCGCATATCGGAGAATGGGATGGAAGAATACGTATTGAATGTGGTCGTGACGGGAAACCATTTTATGTCAATGGCCCCCATGATAACCCTAAAAAAATCATGGAAATATTGAAGAGAAGCAGGGGTGAAGGGAATTTTGATTTTCTGATTGGTTCAGATCCTATTGAAAAGAATTTTTGGTAAATGCAATTAACTTGATTGTCTGGTGCGTCATTACGATGTCATCCAGGTTTGAAATACTCAGCGCAGTGAATGATTTCAGTTTCACTGTGAGACTTTGGCATGGCGAACACACGGTTGGGTTGCAGCATCTGAAGTCCTTCAACTACTTACCCCAGGAGTGTCAGCAGGTTCAAGAGATTAGCGATGGCTGCGGTGGGCTGCTCCTACGCATCAGTAGGTTGCGGGAAAACGACAACTTGGAAGATGCCCCAAGTGCTGTGCTAAAGCATCTGGGGGAACTGAAGCGACCGTATTTGACTGTGGTTGAAGAGAAACTACTGAGTTTTATCGAGCAAAAATGTAAGGCTGGGGATTAGTCCAGCTAATTCTAGTGGCTCATACCTCCACTAAAGAGGAATTTAACTTACTATCGAACTTGAAAGGAGGTCAGCGTGAACACCAAAGAAAGAATCTGGTGTTGCGCCGAGCCAAATCTTTCCAGTCCTCAGTTCAATGCATAAGCACAAAGTTTTGTAACAATTGTGGCTGGTTTGTGTAAAAGTTGCAATCAATCCATGAGATATATATGAATTCGCAACTTGGTGCGTTCTGATTCGAGGTCTTTTATGACTAATGATTGGAGAAAACAACTAGATGTACAACTTAAAGAATTAGCGATCGCAGCCCAACAATACACACACCTAACCAAGGAAAAGCGGATAGCTCTAACACGTCTGATAAATGCTATTTGGCAGTCAGGTAAGCTTGTTCGTCCTTATAAAGGCCAATTTCAACTACTTTACGAAGATATCTATGATGAGGCAGTACAAAATTTATTTTTCTATCTTTGTCAAGATAACAATATTAATAAATATGCCCCAGAACGTGGCGAAGTAATGACTTGGGTAAATATGTTATTAACTAAACGTTTTTTCCCAGAAGCTATCCCCAAAGTTATCGGCAAAGAAAATGAAATAAATCTCGAAAACTCTCACTGGGAAAATATACCCTCATCTCAACCCATATCTTTATTTGAACAAGTAAGAGAATGTATAGAATCAGATCCAGAGTTAATTTTTTGCAAAGAACACATCAAAGGTCATCCAGAGGCAAATTTTCAAGCCATAGCTCAAAGAAGATGTTCTGGTATTTCTTGGAAAGATATTTCAGCAGAATGGGGTATTGGAATCACATCTTTACACAATTTTTACCAACGTTGCTTGAAAAAATTTGCTAATAAATTTCAAGAATATTTGTATATTTAATCTTATCTAATTATCTAGGAAAAATATGAGCAAAATCATAGAAGTTTTAACATTTTCAGCCCCTATACCTGTGGATGGAAGGCATCGAGCAGAAGAGTTACGCAGACAACAAGCTACGCAAGCAAAAGGCGAACAAGTTTATCTCGATACTTTGGCTGTATCTTTTGTAAACTATTATCTATGTTGCATGGGATTTGAGACAGACTTGAATAAAAGTGACAGTTGGAATGTCATACAACAGACACTGATGGATGTCGCCGATTTGTCGCTTAAAAACTTGGGCTTGTTAGAATGTCGCCCAGTATTGTCAGATGCACAATTTGTTTATGTGCCGCCGGAAGTACAGTCAAATCGAATTGGCTATGTAGCTGTGCAGATTAGTAAATCATTTAGAGAAGCAAAGTTGCTGGGATTTGTCAAGCAGGTAGAAACTGATTTGTTACCCATTAACCAATTGCAACCTTTAGATGAACTATTAGAGTATTTAGAAGAACTTTCTCAAATCCAACTTGCTAATAATTCGCTGACCTCTCATCAGAATTTAGTTAATTTGAAGCAATGGTTAGAGAATATTTTTGAATCTGGTTGGCAACAAGTTGAAACTCTTTTAGGGACTCCAAGTATCAATCCAGCTTGGAGTTTGAGAAGTGCTAATAGCGCTTTTATTAGTAGGGGTAAGCTGATTGATTTAGGAAAAATTTTGAGCGATGCCTACGGCGGGATACGCCAACACGCAGTGGTTTTGGTTGTCACCCTACCACCAGACAACGAGCAAGAAATGGACGTTATCGTAGAAGTACATCCGACAAACGGAGAAGATTATCTGCCACCAAATCTCCATCTAATGATACTAGATTTTGAGGGCGCATCTGTGATGGAAGCTCAAACTAGAAGCAGCAATAAAAATATTCAATTGGAATTTAGTTGTGAGATGGGAGAACGTTTCAGCGTTAAACTAGCTCTGGAAGATATCAGCATTACAGAAAATTTTGTCATTTGTTAATAGCAACAGCAGGGGTACTGCCAATGAGAAAATTAGTTGTGCTGAAGCTAGATGGCGATTTGCACTTAGGCGTGCAGGTAACGCTGGAGATTGGAGAAGAAGGCAAACGCCCCACTACAGAAATTACTGGCAAGCTGCCCTCTAATCTAGATATGGCAACAGCAATTGACCAGTGGCAGTTGAACTATCGCACTTTGTGGAAATTTACCCGCATCAAAGCAAAAAAAATTATTTACGATGGTTCTATCTCCCAGCGACGTAAGGAGTACGACACAAAAGCTAGTGAGGTGCAGGAGCATCTGAATAAATGGTTGCTGTCAGAATCTTTTCGTCCTGTGCGGGAAAAATGGCTCAAACATCTGATGCCAGATGAAGAAATACGGCTGTTGATTCGTACTCATTGTTTACAACTCAAGAGACTTCCCTGGCATTTGTGGGATCTGATAGATCGAGATTACCTCAAAGCTGAAGTTGTTCTTAGTATTCCAGAATCAGAACGAGTAACAGCCGCATTGCGGACATCTACCTGGAGAAATAAAATCAGAATTTTGGCAATTTTAGGCCATAGTGACGGTATTGATGTGGAGCAAGACCGCCAGTTACTAGAGAATTTACCTAATGCCGCTACAACTTTTTTAGTAGAACCTCAATATTCAGACATCAACGAGAAATTGTGGAAACAACCTTGGAATATTTTATTTTTTGCAGGTCATACCAAAAGCGAAGGTGATACTGGTTGTATCTATATTAATAAGACAGATAAATTAACAATTGATGAACTCAGACATGACCTGAGAAATGCTGTTGCCAACGGATTACAATTAGCGATTTTTAATTCTTGTGATGGATTAGGATTAGCGCGAGAACTACAAGATTTACAGATTCCGCAAATTATTGTGATGCGAGAACCAGTGCCAGACTTCGTAGCTCAAAAATTTTTAAAGCATTTTCTGGAGGTTTTTTCATCAGGACAATCTATATATGCTGCGGTTCGCACTGCCAGACAAAGGCTTAAAGGAATAGAAAAGGAATATCCAGGTGCAAGTTGGTTGCCAGTAATTAGTGAACATCCTGCGGTAGTGCCGATGACTTGGCAGTTGCACCGAAAAATGCTCGTTGCTAAGAGTGGAATGGCGATATTGCTGACAAGCTTGTTGGTAACAAGTTTAGTTTTGGGAGTGCGGTATTGGGGTTATCTGCAAACGTCGGAATTACAGGCTTTTGACCATTTTATGCAATTGCGATCGCAACTTCTCACCGAACAACCTGACGAGCGTCTTTTAATTATCACTATTGATGAAGCAGATATCCAGTACCAAATTAATAAAGGAATGCAAATGCGATGGTCGTTATCTGACCAAGCCCTCGCTCAACTATTAGAGAAATTAAATAAGTATCAACCAAGAACTATTGGTTTAGATATTTATCGTGATGGTATTCTAGACTCGAAATATCCAAATTTAGCTACTCGTTTTCAGGAAGATAATCGTCTATTTTTTGTGTGCAAAGTTGCTACTCTTGATGATGATGGTGATACTGATGGAGTTCCCCCACCTCCTGGAGTTTCCAGAGAACGCTTGAGTTTTAGTGATTTTGTTGCAGATGAAGAAGATATTGCTCGTCGCCAACTTTTGCATTTAACTCCTCCCTCAAAATCTTTGTGTACCACAGAATACGCTTTTAGTCTACAACTAGCACTTCATTATTTAGATCAAGAAGGCAAAACATCAAGTGTTACAAAAGAAGGTTATTTACAGATTGGTAACATTGTGTTTGAGCAATTAAACGAACACACTAGCGGTTATCAACAAGTGGATGCATCTGGTTATCAAATATTGTTGAATTATCGTTCTCTCTCTTCTGTAGAAAAAATTTCCGAACAAATTAGTTTGAGAGATGTGTTAGATGAAAAAATCCCATTAGAGTCAGTTCAATTACTCAAAGATCGCATTGTTCTTATTGGTCTTTCTGCCCCCACTAATACAAATGATTTTTGGAAAACACCTTTTAGTTCTAATGCAAAACCGAAGCAAAAGCAAATACCGGGGGTATTAGTACAAGCACAGATGCTAAGTCAAATCCTGAGCGCCGTTTTAGACCGCAGACCTTTGTTGTGGTGGTGGTCTGGATGGATGGAGGCACTTTGGATATGGGGATGGTCATTAATAGGAGGTATTACAGCATGGTATTATTTAAAACCTCTGCACCTGGGATTGGCGGTGATAGTAACACTTTTAATATTATTTGGGTTATGTTTTGGCATTTTTACACTGGCTGGATGGGTGCCACTTATCCCTCCAATATTAGCATTACTAGCTACGCAAATAATAGTAATTTTATGGTTTAAACATTTCCATACTGGTAAGAGAAAACAATTAAATTTTGGTCATGATTAGAAAAAAAATAACTCAATATGCCTGTGTAATTCCGTTGCTAATTGTTAGTACAACAATTTACTCACAATTAGTGCAAGCACAGCTGACTGATTCGATTCAAAACACTGTTAAAAATTCGCACTTCCAATCTTTTCGCCAACCGAAATTGCCCAAAAATGGCGCACCGACAGGTCGGCGCAGAGCCGGTGCTGGGCGTAATCCTGAGTGTCCTAACTCTCTGACACGTCTGACTGCTTTAGTACCTGGCGATGCAGAGGAATCATTTTTAGCATCAACAGTTGCAGAGAATCCAACATTTTGGTTTTATGTTCCTCAATTGCCACAAACCACGCGTTATGGAGAATTCGTGTTACAAGTGCTAGATGGTAAAGATGTACAAAATGTCTATCGAACACCTCTTACTCTTTCTGGAAAATCTGGTATTGTTAGCATTACTTTGCCATCGCGATCGCAATATTCATTAAAAGCAGATAAAAAATATCACTGGTATTTTCATATTTATTGTGGCGATCCGCAAAAAACATCTGACAATTTTTATGTAGATGGGTTTGTGCAAAAACAAGTGTTGACAGAGGCTCTTGATAGTCAATTGAAGACGGCAAAATCAAGGGAGTATATTGTTTATAGTGCCAATGATATTTGGTATGATGCCCTAACTAATTTAGGTCAACTGCGCCGTGCCAATCCGCAGAATGCAACTATTAATAAAGATTGGGTTGACTTATTAAATGTAGTTGGCTTGCAAGATATCAATAAAGAGCCAATTGTAGAGCATTACAACTTAGAAAAATAAGACTAATCACACGGTGAAGTTACTAATTTCTTGGAGGTGCTATGTCGGGAATAACTCAATATTGGCGATGCTGGTGTAGTAGTTTTGTGGCGTGTGGGATGTTAATTGCTTCTTCGCAAGAGTCTGTTTTTGCTCAAATTATCCCGGATAACACCTTGCCTAATAATTCCAGTGTCACAAGGGAGGGTAATATCTTCAATATTACTGGAGGAACGCAAGCAGGAAGTAATTTATTTCATAGTTTCAGCGAGTTTTCTGTGCCTCTTGGCAGCACTGCTTTCTTTAATAATGCTGTATATATTCAAAATATCATTAGTCGGGTTACAGGTGGGTCAGCTTCTAATATTGATGGGTTAATTCGCGCTCATGGTACAGCTAATTTGTTTCTGATAAATCCTAACGGAATTATTTTTGGGCAAGGTGCGAGGCTAGATATTGGTGGTTCATTTGTAGGGACTACAGCTAATGCTATTGGATTTGGCGATCGCGGTTTTTTCAGTGCTTCAAATCCAGAAGGTTCTCCATCTTTGCTAACAGTCAATCCTTCCGCCTTACTATTTAATCAAATACAAACCGCATCTATTCAAAATAACTCAGTTGGTTTGCGCGTACCAGATGGCAATAGTTTACTGTTGGTAGGCGGTGATATCAATATGAATGGAGGAGGATTGTTTGCTTTTGGTGGACGAGTCGAGTTAGGCGGGTTAGCAGGTGCGGGAACGGTTGGGTTGAATGGGGATGGTAATAATCTAAGTTTGAGATTTCCCGATAGTGTAGAAAAAAGTGATGTTTTCCTTAGCAATGGCGCTAGGGTAGCCGTAATTGCTGGTGATGGTGGAAGTATCACAATTAATGCCCGAAATTTCGAGATGACAGGAAGTTTACTGATTGCAGGAATAGGGAGAGGACTAGGTTCTGATAATAGTAGGGCAGGAAATATTGATATTAATGCAACGGGAGCAACAAATTTTAACACTGGGAGTTTGATTGTTAATCAGGTGCAACCAGGAGCTAACGGACAAGCAGGCGATGTCAGTATCAGTGCTAGCACTTTGAAAGTTAGTGAGGCAGAGGTGAATACTAATACATTAGGTGCAGGCAAGGGGGGAAATTTGACCATTGATGCCCAAGATGTGCAACTTATTGGTAGGGGTCGCTTGTTCGCTTCCGCAAACTTAAACTCAACAGGAGACGCAGGAAAATTAACTGTTAAAACTAATACCTTGCTAGTTCAAGATGGGGCAAAAATCGCTACTGATACATCTGGTGTGGGTAAAGGGGGAAATTTAACTATTAAAACTAATACCTTGCTAGTTAAAAATGGGGCACAAGTCGGTGCTGGTACATTTGGCGCAGGCAAAGGGGGAAATTTGACCGTTGATGCCCAAAACGTGCAACTGATTGGTACAAGCGTCGATGGTGTTCTCAGTGGCTTGTTCGCTTCCGCACAGCGAAACTCTACGGGGGACTCAGGAAATTTAACTATTAAAACTAATACCTTGCTAGTTAAAAATGGGGCACAAGTGGATGCTAGTACATTAGGTGCAGGCAAGGGGGGAAATTTGACCATTGATTCCCAAGATGTGCAACTAATTGATAGGGGCAGTGGCTTGTTCACTTCTGCAAACTTAAACTTAACAGGGGATGCGGGAGATTTGACTATTAAAACTAATACTTTACTAGTCAAAGATGGGGCGCAGGTGGGTACTGTTACATTTGGTGCAGGCAAAGGGGGAAATTTGACTATTGATGCCCAAGATGTGCAACTGATTGGTGGTACAAGTGACGATGGTCGGTTTACCAGTGGCTTAAGTGCTTCCGCACAGCGAAATTCAACGGGGGATGCGGGAGATTTGACTATTAAAACTAATACTTTACTAGTCAAAGATGGGGCACAAGTGGGCGCTGGTACATTTGGTGCAGGCAAAGGGGGAAATTTGACCGTTGATGCCCAAAACGTGCAACTGATTGGTACAAGTGCTAATGGTCCGTTTGCCAGTGGCTTGGCTGCTTCTGCACAGCCAGATTCAACAGGGGATGCAGGAGATTTAACTATTAAAACTAATACTTTGCTAGTGCAAGGTGGGGCACAGGTGAATACTGCTACATTTGGTGAGGGCAATGGGGGGAGTTTGACCGTTGATGCCCAAGACGTGCAACTGATTAATAGGAACAGTGGCTTGGCTGCTTCTGCACAGCCAGATTCAACAGGGGATGCGGGAGATTTGACTATTAAAACTAATACGTTGCTAGTGCAAGATGGAGCTAGAGTAACCGTGGAGAGTTTGGGAACAGGAACCGCAGGCAATTTAACAGTAGATACTCGCTCTATTCGTTTAAACAACAATGCCTTACTCAGCGCTAACATACAAAGTTCTAAAGTTAACCCTAACAGCGAGCAAGCGACAATTAACATTAACTCAGAAAATTTAATCATGAGTCGCAATAGCAACATCAGAACTAACGCCATTGGAGAAAACGTCACCGGCGGCAACATCAACATTGACACCGATTTTCTCATTGGTTTTGAAAATAGTGATATCAGCGCTAATTCTGCTAATTTTCGTGGTGGGAATGTGCGAATCAATGCCCAAGGTATCTTTGGTATACAGTTCCGAGATGTGGCATCTGATAGCACAAGCGATATTACCGCTACAGGAGCAAGTTCCGATTTCAGTGGTTCTGTAGAATTAAATACACCTGAAATTGACCCTAACAGTGGCTTAGTTGAATTGCCAACAATATCAGTTGATACTGAAGTAGCCCAAGGCTGCTATAGTCCAAGTTATGCTCAAAGCAAGTTTGCGATCGCTGGACGCGGTGGTTTACCAGCTAACCCTAAAGATATTCTCACTCCTGATGCAGTCAAAATAGATTGGGTGTCTCTTAAACCCAGCAATAACAACCGTTCTCTACCACCTGTTGCTATTAAACCAACTATCTCCACTCCCAAACGTATTGTTGAAGCCACAGGTGCAGTGCTAAACGCCAAAGGGCAAATAGTCCTGACTGCTAATTCATCCACCGCTAGTCCTCACACTTCCAGACAGAACCCTATTCAATGTCATGGTAGCTAAAGTGACATTTTAGAGTTACATGAAACTTTTAAAGCATTTTTTAATAGCATTATTGACTATATTTCTGTGTATATCTTGTCCGTATGTTTTTGATTCATCGAATTATTTAACAGTGGCGTTTACAGAATCACACCTTTCTCCTGCGATCGCCGTTACGCGTAGTTCAAAATCTACAACCCTACCGTTTCCTGCTTTAGCAACAACGTCTACTGTCAACCTGCTAGTGCAACAAAGTCAAGCACTTTATGAAGCGGGGCAGTTTATGGAGGCGGTACAACTTTTAAAAAAAGCAGCTAATGAATTTAAAGCTAATAATGATGTCTTGAACGAAGCTATAAGCTTGAGCAATCTTTCTTTAGCCTACCAAAAACTAGGAAAATGGCAAGAAGCAACTGAAGCGATCGCACAAAGTATTAAACTATTACAAACGATAAAAGATTCCGATTCTTCTCAAGCTCAATCGCAAATCTTTGCCCAAGCTTTAGATGTGCAAGGAAATCTGGAATTAGCACGGGGGCAAACTGAAGCCGCTTTGGGCACTTGGCAAGAAGCAGCTAAAATTTATCAACAATTAAATGATACATCGGCACTGATTCGCAATCGGATTAATCAAGCCCAAGCAATGCAAGTTTTGGGAAATTATCTGCAAGCACATAAAACATTAATTTTGGTACAAGAAAATCTCCAAAAGCAAGCAGATTCTTCTCTCAAAGCCACAGGATTGCAGAGCTTAGGGAATGTGCTGCGAGGTTTGGGTTATTTAAACGATTCGCACAAAATTTTAGAAGAAAGTTCTTCTGTGGCTAGGAAAGTGGGAGATGCGATCGTTCAAAGTAATGCTTTACTAAGTTTAGGTAACACAGCCCGCGCTCAAATAAGTTTGGGTAACTCGACTAGCACCGATGATTACACTAAAACAGCAATCCAATACTATCAACAGGCGGCGCAAATTGCACCTGCAACATCTACTGTGCGTCTCCAGGCTCAACTGAATCTATTAAGATTATTGGTAGAACAAAAGAAATTTAGCACAGCGAAAGCATTATTATCCCAAATTCAGTCTCAGATAGACAATTTGCCTCCAAGTCGGACGGCTGTTAACTACCGAATTAACTTTGCCCAAAGTCTGAGCAAAATGATCCAGAACGAAGTTCAACCAAAAGATGTTGCTAAAATGCTAGCGCAAGCTGTAGAAGTGGCTAAGAGCTTAAAAGATGAACGAACCGAATCTTATGCACTTGGTACTCTTGGCGAACTGTACGAACAAAGCGGACAGTTATCTGATGCCAAAGGAGTTACGCAGCAAGCTTTGATGAAAGCTGAATTTATTGATGCTCAAGACATTGCTTATCAATGGCATTGGCAGATGGGACGAATACTTCAAAAGCAATCTAATATCCCAGCAGCAACAGAGGCTTATCATCGAGCTTATAATGCTCTTAAATCCCTTCGTAACGATTTAGTTGCAATTAATCCTGACGTACAATTTTCTTTCCGCGAGAGCATAGAACCCGTATATCGACAGTACGTTGATTTGCTATTGCAATTGGAGGAAAATACAAATCAAAAGTCAGACAATCTTCTGCAAGCCCGCCAGGTAATTGAATCTCTTCAGTTAGCAGAATTAGATAACTTTTTTCGTTCGCCTTGTTTGCTAGCAAAAGTTGACCTTGATCAATTAGTTGAAAAGGAAAAATCCACAGCTGTTATCTATCCAATTATTTTAGATAATCGGCTAGAAATCATTACTAGATTGCCAGGAAAAGATCCAATTTACCGCAATACTACTAAAATATCTAAAAATGTATTAGAAAACACTATAGAACAACTACAAAAAGATTTACCCATTGCTAGCCGACAGCCTGATGTTAAACAGTATTCGCAACAGTTATATGATTGGTTAATTAAACCCATTGAAGCAAATTTAGCAGATCACAAGATAAAAACTTTAGTGTTTGTACTGGATGGTTCTTTGCGAAATATCCCAATGGCGATTCTCTATGACAAACAACAGCAGAAGTATCTAGTAGAAAAGTATGCTATCTCTTTGACACCTGGTTTGCAACTTGTTGATCCTCAACCATTACAAAATGTGCAGCTAAATGTTTTAGTTGCCGGAGTTGAGCAAGAACGATTAATTGAAGGTAAATCCTTTTCTGAACTTTCAAATGTGACACAGGAATTAAAACAAGTTCAGTCTTCAGTTCAAAAAAGTAAACAACTATTAAATCAGGATTTTACTCAAACGAATCTGGAAAAGCAAATTCAATCTACTCCCTTTTCGGTAATACACTTAGCAACTCATGGGCAATTTAGTTCAGATGTTGAACAAACCTATATTATTACTTGGGATAAATTACTAAAGGTTAGAGAATTAGATAATTTACTACAAACTAGGGGTGAAAGCCGGCCAGAAACAATTGAATTACTCGTCCTTAGTGCTTGTAAAACTGCCACGGGAGACAAACGAGCTGCTTTGGGATTAGCTGGTGTGGCGGTGCGGGCGGGCGCACGCAGTACGCTAGCAACTTTGTGGACAATAGATGATGAATCTACTAGCGAGTTTATGGGTGAATTATACCGGCAGTTGGATGCTGGGGTAACTAAAGCCCAAGCTTTGCAACGCGCCCAACTGGCAATTTTAGCTAAAGAAAATCGTCCATATTTTTGGGCACCTTATGTTCTGGTGGGCAATTGGTTGTAATTATCTGAATATGTAGATTACTTTACCTTGCTGAAGGACTGCGATCGCCACATCAATTTCTTCGCGTCGAGTCCAACCTCCAAAGCCAACCCTTTTTTGCTATGCCAACGCTATAAAGTTGTCCACCCCAATGGTGCTAGCTTGTATTCCAATAAGTTCTGCTAGTCTCTCTTGTGTATTTGTAACCTGAATTGAAGTGCTAAAACTGCCTTGCGTAACTGTGAGTTGCTCAAATGTTAGATCCTCTAAGATGAAAAAGTCCTCTCCATGACGATAGTCAAGTATTTTATCTTGTCCATAAAGCGATCGCAGTACAAAACGATCGGCTCCTTTTTCACCGATAAGTATATCGTTGCCTTTACCGCCATCGAGGACATCATTGCCGTTACCTCCTAATAAAATGTCTTTCCCTTCTCCTCCTACTAAATAGTCTTGCCCTCCTCGCCCAATTAGAATATCAGCACCTTTGTTTCCATAAAGATTGTCAGCAGAATCTGTCCCGTAGAGAAAATCGGTAAAGTCAGACCCGATCTTTTCTGAAACGAATGCTTCTGTAACAGCCCGATCTGCCTGTACAAGCCCTGAACCTTTTCCTATAGAAAGCGCAGTATTTTGGACTTTAGTACGAATCTCTTCAGGAGTCAGATTTCCATCGGCTCGATCTAGCATCAGCGCGACTATACCTGCTACGTGAGGTGCGGATGCTGAAGTACCAAAAAATTCAGCAAACGAAGAATCAATTGGGAAATTGGTTGCAACGCCGTCTGGGGCATAGATTTCTGGTTTATTTCTGAGGATGGGATTGGCCAACCTATTGCCATCAGAATCCAGCCAAATGGGAGATCCTCCCTGGCTTGAATAATCCCTGATTTCTGTAGGTTTTTTGATATTCGTGGCACCAACGGTAATGGATCTGGGTGCATTACTGTGTCCGTAAACCGATCTATTATTGGCATCTTCGTCTACATATTCATAGTCAATTGTGCGGTCTGCTCCATTAGCGTCACTAACCCATTTGATAAAAGTTGGTTTCTCGGATACATCATCACCAACCTTGGCAATTACAAAGAAAAGTTGTTCATCCTTTTGGGGAACATACCCAAGTGCTTGAAGGGGAACATCTATAGCAGACTCGCTAATCACCTGTGAAACTGCGACAATATTGCCTAAGTTCGGCAATTCAGGCGTATTCACTAAAAACTGGACATACTCGGTTTTGATTTCCCCAATCGGATCGTCCCATCCCAAAAGAGGGTTGATCAGTGTATTCCCCTTTGGGAGATTGATGTTCTGAAAGAAATCTACACCATCGGTGGGATCAAAATCGTGGGCTTGAAATTGAAAATCTTCAAGCTCAAACTCAGCGCCTGGGCGAAATACGCTTTCGTATGAAATTCCCCCATTATTACCAGCCGCAGAGACAACTACTACGCCGCGATCGATAGCTGCTTCGATAGCCTTAGCTGCTTTACCGTCTTGTAGAAGAGAAGCAAGAACTATAGCGTCTTCAACGATTATATCGACCCCGGCAGCAACAAGGGTAGAAACTGCTTTGGCAAAAGTTTCTTCATCTGCAAAGAGGCCGTCTTGGTTCTCTTCAGCAAAGGTATGAAAAAATAGCTCTGCTCCTGGTGCTATATCGTGAACTATCTGACCTAATGCCCTACCTTCATCTAGTAGTGGCTCATTAGTGTCTGCAAGGATGTTGACAGGTTGCTGATATCCAAATGGATTCGCTTTTCCAGGCAAATCTCCACTTTTAACATTTTCACTTAATCCAGAAAGCGAATTAAAACTATCTGAGATGATGCCAACTTTAATTCCTTTACCGTCAAGACCAAAAAACTGACGTGCAATGTTTGCCTTAACGATCCGATCGCCTTGAGTTGTTACTGTGCCTACCATAAATTTGGATATTGAATGAAAACAATCGATATGCTTTATTTCGTATGAATTGATTAAATCCTCTGAAACTAAAGCAAGTTTATTTCAGAGGATTTTGTATCATTTAATGCTTATACAAAAGGCATCAAATAACACATTTGTATGGCTAAAAATAAGCTTTAACTTTCATCTAATCTAGAGTAGATAAAGCTTTAGTTTTAGTGCTTGTAAATATCCACCATCCACTGGATTCCGTTACTTGCCTGTAGTACCATCTGCCATTACGGTATTCCCGTATTGTTCCTCCAATGATTTGTTTTGTGTCTTCAGAACTCAATTCAGATAATGAGTAAACATTGTTTAAATCTAGTACCTTTATCTGTGCCATGTTTTCGCTCTCCTTAATACAATTGTTTGGTTGAGATTAAGTTTGACTTATTAACCTCATCTCAAAGATATGAGTTTTTATAAATAATTTCAAGAGGTAAAAGCTTATTTTTGATGCATAAGTAAGAGTGTTTTGTTTCTAAAGTCAAACATTGTTTTCTGCATTTACAGCTACAAACAAAAAACTCTACCTGCATCATTAGCAAATGCAGGTAAAATCTTTATTTCTTGATGAATTAACAAAATATATTTACACAGATTGATTAATCCGCCGAAACTAAATCAAGTTCAATTCAGGAATTTTCTATCATCTAATACCTATCTCAAAGGCACTAAACAACACAGTTATGATACTAACGCTCAGACTTCATTTGGTATCTAATCTCAAGTAGATAAAGAAGCCGCCCTAGCTCGCCGTCTATTTTCTGTTCTACGCAGAACAACCAAATATGTACGGGCAGCATCTAAGGGATTTCTAGTACGTAACAATGTAGCTGCTTGTCCTCCTTTAACAATATTTATGTCCTCGCAGCTTAATTCAGATAGTGAACAAGCATTATCTAAATCTAGTATTTTGATCTGTGCCATTTTTTCTTTTTCCTTAATAAATCGTTTGACTGAGATTAACTTGACCTATTAATCTCAACTCAAAGATATGAGTTTTTATAAATGATTTCAAGACTTAAACCTTTCTTATTTATGCATAATTCCATGAGTTGTGTTTTAATTATTCAAATATTTAATATTTAAAAATAAAAGTACTTTTATCTGAAAAATTACAGTACAGTAGCGCGTTACTACTGCTAATCATCTAATTTCAAACTGAAGCTATGTTTTTTGTTATAGATGGTGCTGTTTTTAGTTTGTCACACCACTAAAGCCTGAAAAGCAATACTTGTGACCGTTCATCCGAATATTGTAAAGCTTTGTAACGAGATGTGGAATACCCGGAGTTTTGATTCAGAGAAGTAACAGAGGTTCTCAGGAATTATCCAGATTAATTTCTATCTGGGCATTCCAAGTTATACCAGGAGGAATTGCTGTGGACAAGCAAGGTCTATACTTAACAACTTTCCAGCATAAGCTCTTGCTCAAGAGTTTGGAAACAGATTTACGTCCAGAATATCGTCGTCGGATTGAAATTATGTTGTTGGCAGATTCAGGTCAATCTCAGACTCAAATTTGTGAAACTTTAGGATGCTCTCAGGAGACGGCACGGCACTGGATGACTGTGGCCCAAACAGGCCAAGCTCACCATTGGAGCGATCGCCCGATGGGTCGTCCCAAGGCTGTAAATGAGCAATATCTGACCCGTTTGCAAGAACTGGCAAGCCATAGTCCGCGTGAGTATGGCTATGCATTTGAACGCTGGACAGGACAATGGTTAAGCAAGCATCTAACAAAAGAGATGGGGATGAAAGTTAGCGCTTGCCACATTAACCGCTTGCTCAAAGAAATGGGACTTTCAACTCGCCAGATATGCAAAACTTCTGAGAAAGAAACTGATAAAGCAAAAAATTCTCAGATTACTATTGGCAATCTTCTACCAAACCCAGAACCGGATTTTCGCTGGTCATTGAATTTCGCTAAGACAAGTAACTAATTCTGCCGTTAAATTCCCAGGAAATTATGGTTCAGAACAAAACAGAATTTTCCACTCAACAGCTTGCCCAAACTTTGGGTCAGACTCTTACACAACAGGAATTTTCAGACTGCATCAAACAAATTGAAATTCTCCAACCAAGTGCAGGCAAACTTTTCTGGCAGACAGCAGACGCAAGCGTTGGCATTTATATAATTCTGGCAGGTAAAGTTAGATTGCTCGATCGCACCGATAATTTAATCGCCTCTCTGGGTACGGGAACATCATTCAGCGAACTAACGCTATTTCCAGAAGAACAATTTCAACCTTATGCTGCCAGGGCTTCGGTAAATCTCAAAGTTGGTTATATTCCAGGAAATTGTTTGCGATCGCTCATTCGCAAATATCCTTCCATTGGGCAGCATCTTCACCATCAAGCTCTACTTTGGGATTTACTGCTGCTATTTCGCCAAAATGCCGCGCTGAATAATGCTGCTTACGAAGGTGTCATGCAAATCCAACCATTACTAGAGCAGCACAATCTCCAAATTAACAAACTTCCATCTTCTTTACTCAAAGACCAGCAATTTTGGATACTGCGTCGCGGCGAACTACTGCACACATCAGGACTTAAACTCACTGCTGGCAATATTTACGCTTTGTCTCAGTTACCTCAAGAACGTGGTTGGCAGGTAACTCAACCAACGCAACTATACAGCCTCAGCCGTTCGCATTGGGAAACAGCACTGCAATATTTACCACAACTGGCTGAACTCGATGCTAACAACCAGCCAGTTACAGTGTCTGAGCCTGTTATCTTCTCCCAACCTACTATTGAGCCAAAAAACCAGTTCCAGAAAAAAATTAATAAAGCCTACTTCCCTACCCCAACCGTAAAAATCGGTCATCTATGGCAATGCCTCACTCGACGCTATCCTTTCTTTGAACAGCAAAGTGCATCTGATTGCGGTGCGGCTTGCTTAGTGATGGTTGGTCTTTACTGGGGTAAGCATTTTAGCGTCAATTGCCTGCGGGACGTTGCCAACGTTGATCGTAATGGGTCTTCGCTGCGAGGTTTAGCAGCCGCAGCAGAAAGCATCGGGTTTTCGACTCGACCTGTAAAAGCCAGCCTGGATAAACTGGCCCAGCAAAGCCTCCCGGCTATTGTGCATTGGGAAGGGCAACATTATATTGTCGTCTATGAAGTTAAAGGCGATCGCGTTATCGTGGGAGATCCTGCTATTGGTCAGCGTACCCTCTCTCATACAGAATTTAAAGCAGGTTGGACTGGCTATACTTTATTACTTCAACCCACAGCCTTACTCAGGGAAACAAAAGAAGCTAGCACTCCTTTCTGGCAGTTTTTTGAGTTAACTAAACCTCACTGGCTCGTGTTGTTGGAAGTATTCATAGCTTCCATCCTGATTCAAATTTTTGGTCTAATCACACCTTTATTTACACAACTATTGTTAGACCGAGTAGTTGTCCAGCGTAGTGAACTGACATTAACGGCTGTAGGTGTAGGCTTGGTCATATTTAGCCTTTTTAGAGTTGCCATAACTGGACTACGACAATACCTTTTAGACCACACAGCTAATCGAGTGGATCTAGCCTTGATTGTGGGCTTTATTAGCCATACTTTCCGTTTACCTCTAAAATATTTTGAGTCCCGTTACGTTGGCGATATTATTTCTCGCGTCCAGGAAAACCGCAAAATTCAACGTTTCTTAACTGGTGAAGCACTATCTATCTTTCTCGATTTCCTAACAGTATTCGTCTATTTAGGATTGATGTTTTGGTATAGTTGGAAAATGGCATTGTTGACACTGGTAATTGTGCCACCATTTGTATTGTTAGCGCTGATTACTACACCTTTTTTACAACGTGTTTCCCGCGAGATTTTTGGCGCACATAATGAAGAAACTGGGTATTTGATTCAGTCTCTTACTGGCATCCGCACGATTAAGTCTATGGCTGTTGAGCAAACAGTACGCTGGCATTGGGAAGAACTTTTTGCTAAGTCAGTGAAAAAGACTTTTTCTGGGCAGGTAATTGGCAACACACTGCAAATATTTAGCTCTGGAATTGAAGCTGTAGTCACGGCAGTGTTATTGTGGTTTGGGGCGTGGCAAGTGATTCAAAACGAGCTCACCATTGGGCAACTGATTGCTTTTAATATGTTACTGGGTAACGTGATTAATCCCTTTCAACGGCTGATTCTGCTGTGGAATGAGTTGCAAGAAGTACTAATTGCTGTTGAGCGAATTAATGATGTGATTGATGCTGAACCAGAAGAAGATTTACAACACCAATCTCATCAATCTTTACCACAAATCAACGGTTACATTCACTTTGATAAAGTTACTTTCCGCTATCATTCAGAAAGTGATATAAACACCTTAGAAAATATCAGTTTTGAAGTCCAACCAGGAGAGACGATCGCGCTTGTCGGACGCAGTGGTTCGGGAAAGACAACGATATCTAAGCTGATATTGGGGCTGTATCCGCCCACAGAAGGGAAGATTTTGATTGATGGCTATGATATCACCAGCTTGTCGCTGCGATCGCTCCGGCAGCAAATTGGTGTAGTTGATCAAGATACTTTTCTGTTTGGCAGTACAATTCGGGAAAATATTAGCTTAGGTCATCCTGAAGCCTCTTTAGAAGAAGTCATAGAAGCCGCTGAACAAGCAGGCGCACATCAATTTATTAAGGAACTACCGATGGGCTACGAAACCCTTATTGGTGAAGGAGGAGGAACGCTTTCAGGTGGACAAAGACAACGATTAGCGATCGCCCGCGCCCTGGTGGGAAATCCCCAACTACTAATTTTGGATGAAGCTACCAGTAGTCTTGACGCTGAATCTGAACGCATCATTCAAACTAATCTCAACACAATTCTCCAATATAGAACAACAGTAGTGATTGCACATCGCCTTTCAACAGTACGCAATGCTGACAAAATTTTGGTATTAGACAAAGGCTTGTTAGTTGAAAGTGGTACCCACGACCAATTAATGGTTAAACGAGGTCACTATTTCTACCTCAATCAACAACAACTGACCAATTAATTACTAATTCGTAATTGGAGGATATAAGTCCCTTGATTAGTCAATGGAGACATAAACACTCATTAATAAGATAACTAACAATGACAAACGAATTTCCGACACAAGAGCAATTGAGTCAGAATGGCCACTATCCTAGTAGTCAACTGGACTTAAAACCTCAGTCAAAATCTTCTATATCTCTCAGTGAAGATTGGTCTTCTTTAACCAAAGAATTAATTGATACATTGCCACGAATTTGGACACGTGGATTGCTATATTGGCTAGTAATATTTACTGCGATCGTTTTACCTTGGGCGATGCTATCTAAAGTAGACGAAACAGGTAGTGCTAGAGGACGACTTGAACCTCAAGGCAGAACTGTAAGATTGGATGCACCTGTTACCGGAAAAGTTGTAGCCATCAAGGTTAAAGAAGGAGAAACTGTCAAAGCCGGACAAATTTTACTGGAGTTAGAGTCTGATTTAACTCGCACTGAACTACAACAAACTCAGTCCAAGCTAGAAGGTCAACAAAATCGCGTAAATCAGCTTCAGTTATTAAAAAATCAACTCACAATGTCTTTACGCACTCAGCAATTACAAAATCAAGCTCAACAGTCTGAGCAACTTGCTCAACTTGACCAAATTCAGCAACGGCTTAATTCCAGTCAACAAGTATATATTTTAGAAAAAAATCGCCTGAAATTAGCTAATAATGAAAAACAACGTTATCGATATCTTTGGCAAAAAGGTGCTATTTCTAAAAGTAAATTAGAAGAAATAGAAGGCGCTATGTTTGAACGCCAGGGCCTTCTAGAACAAGCTCAATCAGATATCCAACAAGCTACTACCGAAATTACCAAGCAACAAAGCACCAATCAACGTATCAGTCGTACAGGTGAACTTGCACTTTTAGATAGTCAAAAGCAAATCAAAGAACTTCAATCTCAAGTTGTCGATGTACTATCAGAAATTAACCAAACCAAAAAACAAATTCAGTCTTTGCGATTTCAAGTACAACAGCAAACTCTTCGCACTCCCACTGATGGCACAATTTTTCAGTTATCTATAAATAATGCCGGAGCAGTTGTACAACCAGGACAAATGATTACTCAAATTGCACCTCAAGGAGTACCTTTTATATTTAGAGCCGAAATGCCCAGTCAAGAAAGTGGTTTTCTCCGGGTAGGAATGCCTGTAAAATTGAAATTTGATGCTTATCCTTTTCAAGATTATGGAGTAACTGAAGGCAAACTTCGCTGGATTTCTCCAGACTCTAAAGTTGTAGAGACTGCCCAAGGCAAGGTAGAAAATTTTGAACTAGAAATTGAATTACCAAAAACTTATATCCAAACTAAAAATAAACGGATTTTATTAACACCAGGTCAAACGGCAACTGCTGAGGTAATTGTTCGGGAGCGTCGCATTATTGACTTTGTATTAGATCCATTTAAGAAGTTACAAAAAGGCGGTTTAGAGCTTTAGAAAATGTCAACCGAAAATCAATTATTACTAAGGGGCTAATTCATGTCAGAATTTATTGTTGTTTCCCTAAAGGATATTATTTACCAAATCAAAGTTTCCTGCCAGTTCCCTACTATTGTCGAGGGTATTATTGGTCGCAAGATTATTATAGATGCAGCCCAAGAAGCAGGTATAAAAGTTGAGACAGAAGAACTTCAAGAAGCCGCAGATAGCTTGCGAATGATGAACAAGCTTGAGAATGCTGAAGCTACTTGGTCTTGGCTACAAAAACATGATCTTTCTTTAGATGATTTGGAAGAATTAGTTTATTATAATGTTCTCTCCTCAAAGTTAGCAGAACATTTATTCGCTGACAAAGTTGAACAGTTCTTTGTTGAACATCATTTTGATTATGCTCAAGTAGTCATGTATGAAGTTGTTTTTGATGATTTAGACCTGGCAATGGAAATGTTTTATGCAATTCAAGAGGATGAGATTAGTTTTCCTGAAGTTGCCCGCCAATATATCCAGAATGATGAGATCCGCCGATGTGGAGGATATAAGGGAATACTGAGCCGCATAAATTTAAAACCAGAAATATCAACAGCTGTATTTGCAGCAACTCCACCTCAGCTTCTGAAACCAATTGTTAGCTCTCAGGGAGTACATTTAATTAATGTTGAGGAAATTATTACACACAAATTAAATAAAACTTTATATTTAAAAATTATTTCTCATCTATTTTCAGAATGGATGAAGCAGCAATGTGAGGAAATTAAATTTGAATTCGAGGATGTCTAACGAATCTAACTATTTTCAGTACAAGAAATCATTAGTTACTTTGTAAGGATTCAGGTCTAATATTTAGGAAGCAGTGATGGGCGAGACAGATAGCTATTAGAATTAGCCAGCAGTGCTTGTGCAAAAAAATCAATCACAGCTCTGCCTTGACGACGACAAGTTTGCACTACTGTCAATAAATGGGCAGTGTGTTTAAATCTGTCCATCGAACGGGAGCCGCCACTAACTTTACGTTTTGTCACAGCCAAACGAAGTGAGCGTTCGTCCTGATTATTATCAGGAGGAACTTCAGGGTAATCAAGGAAATATCACCATTGATTTGCTTTATCGCGTAAAGAGCGTAAAAGGTGGCCGGCTTTTGCTCCTGCAAGATTAATCCATTGTTCAACAGAGGATTGCAACTTGGATTTGAATTGATTGACCCAATCGTTATAACTCAAGCAGTCAAGAGTCTCAAACCATCGTGCATAATTTTTAAAGGCTTCATCAATTAAATCAACAAACGTTTCGCCAATAGTTTGGTTGTGAAGACCTGGAATTAAGATTAACTTTTTGAAGTGACGGCGTAGATGAGCTAAACATTTCTGTTGGGCAACAACTTGATAGCCATTGTAAACACTAAAATCGTCACTGCTGAGTACCCCTGCATATTTAGCCCCTAAAATCGTTTCTAATTCGGATCGTGAACGAGTGCCGCCATAATGAGAGTGAGCCAGCCTGAGCAAATACCCTTAAGAAGGGTGAAATCATGGCTAAACCATCCTCAAAGCCCAAAAAATCCACCATCTCTTCATCTACTGACAGCACATCACCAGATAATCTTGCTCAAGAAGAAGACACAGCTACAGCAACAATTACCGTTACTGCCGTCGAAGTTTCAGAATTAACCGAGCAGGAAATTAGCGATCGCTTGCATTTAGAACGCAAGGTGGAACGTGCATTTTTTGAGGCAGGCAAGGCATTGGCTCAGTTGCGCGATCGCAGGTTATACAGATCCACTCATCGCACATTTGAGGATTATTGTCGTGATAGATTTGGATACACCCATCGCCGAGTCAATTATCTAATAGCTGGTTCCGTAGTATTTGACAACATAGTGACGGGAACAAATTGTTCCCAAAATGAAGAAGTGGATGAAACGGGAACAAATTGTTCCCAAAACGAGGAAGTGGATGAAACGGGAACAAATTGTTCCCAAAATGGGGAAGTGGATGAAATGAGAACAAATTGTTCCCAAAACGAGGAAGTAGACAAAACTCGACCTAACCTCTCACGAATCCTGCCGACTAACGAAGGACAAGTGCGCCCTCTGGCAAAGCTAGAACCCCAGCAGCAGGTTAAAGTTTGGCAACGGGCAGTACAGGAGGCTGGCGGTAAAGTTCCCAGTGCCAGGATCGTCACTGACGTTGTGCAAAAAATAATGGAGAGAACCAAAGTACCAAACACCTACCAGTTAGGCGAAGTCTGCCAAATTCTTGCTAAGGACAACCCCGAACTCAGAGGCAAGGGTGGCTGTTGGGGGATTGTCAGTCAAGCAAATGAGTTCAGTTGCACTGTGAGCATGTGGGATGGCGAGTACGCCATTGGGTTGCAGCACCTCAAATCTTACAATTACCTGCCTGCCGAGTGTAAGCAGATGCGGGTGATTTGCGATCGCATTAATCAGGTGTATTCCGATTCGCTGGAGGAGACAGTCAAAAGTCTGTTGCAGTCGTTGGGGAAGGTGAATCGGCCTTATCTAACGGCTGTGGAAGAGAAATTGTTGAAGGTTTTGGAGTCAGAGTATGGGAGAATACCCTAAACAATTTTGGCAAATTGGCATCCAATGTCTTTGGGTTCCAGTTTCAATGGAGTTAGCAACGCAACGGGGCAGTGAAGAAGTTGTACGAGGGATAGGGCAAAACTTTCCGCAACTGGTGTCCCGTGCTACGCCAGTTGTCAAACGAGTGCTGTAGAAACGCTCTACATTATTGATACAGCACTTGCAAGTGAACGCCATCACCCTGCAACTGGCTAGAAATGAACAAAACCAAATAGAATCTCAGAAGATGAAAAATCTAGATAGCTGGATTGCTGTATAGTTTTGGTTATGCCAGATTATCCTCTCAAGAGTTGCTCTATGATTGCTCTACCTGGTATTGCTATCCAAAACAAAATATACGAAAGTGACAATTCTCTAGTGTACCGGGGCATCAGAGACGATGGAGTAGGGGTCGTCGTAAAAATGCTAAAGCTTGATTATCCCTCTCCCCAAGAACTAACCCGCTACAGACAGGAATATAAAATTACCCGCTTCCTGAATCTGGAAGGAGTTATCAAGGCATACAGCCAGCAGGACTATCAACGCACTCTGGTGATTATCTTAGAAGATTTTGGGGGAGAGTCCTTAGAGCAATGGATGCACAAGCGCCCAGATATTTTCTGCCCCATGCCTTTATCCACTTTTCTAGGTCTTGCGATCGCTGTTTGCGACATTCTGGGCAGAATCCATGCAGCCAATATCATTCATAAAGATATCAACCCTGGAAACATAGTCTTTAATCTGGATACTGGCGTTGTCAAAATTATTGACTTTGGGATTGCGACCCAATTTAACCGCACGAATCCGACGTTCAAAAGTCCCCATGTGTTAGAAGGCACGCTTGCCTATCTGTCGCCAGAGCAAACCGGGCGGATGAACCGGATGCTCGACTATCGCACCGATTTCTACTCGCTAGGCGTAACCTTCTACGAACTGTTAACTGGACAGCTACCGTTCCCCACTCAAGACATCCTGGAGCTAGTTCATTGTCATATTGCCAAACCGCCGATTCCTGTGCATAAATTGAACGCCACGATTCCCAAAGCCATTTCAGGCATAATTTTGAAGTTGATGGCGAAAAATGCAGAAGAACGCTATCAAAGTGCCTGGGGGATCAAAGCGGATTTAGAACGCTGTACAGAGCAATTTACAACAACAGGTCAAATTGCTCATATTCAATTAGGTCTGCAAGATGTTTCGGATCAGTTTCAGATTCCCCAAAAGCTGTATGGACGCGAAGCGGAGATTGCAGCATTATTGGCGGCGTTTGAAAGAGTAGCCCCAAGAGGGAATGTTGGCGAAGCCCAGCGACCAGAGGAAAGCATAGGAAATTCTCAATTCAAAGTCGAAATGATGTTGGTTTCTGGCTATGCGGGAATTGGCAAAACAGCATTGGTGCAAGAACTCTATAAACCCATCACAGCAAAGCACGGCTATTTCATATCGGGTAAATTTGACCAATTCAGGCGCAATATTCCCTACAGCGCCATTGTGGATGCCCTGCAAAAGTTGGTGCAGCAACTTCTGGGGGAACCGGATGAGCAAGTGCAACAGTGGCGATCACGTCTACTCACTGCTTTGGGAAGCAACGGACAAATTATCGTAGATGTCATTCCCGAAGTTGAGTTCATTATTGGCAAGCAGCTACCTGTGCCCGAAGTTGGAGCAACAGAAGCACAGAATCGCTTCAATCTCACGTTTCAAAGGTTTGTGCGGGCGTTTTGTGCAAAAGAGCATCCCCTGGTCGTCTTTTTAGACGATCTACAGTGGATCGATTCTGCGACGCTGAAGTTAATTGAACTCATATTGCTTGACGAGCAAACTCAATCTCTGTTTTTGATCGGAGCCTATCGAGATCATGAAGTATCTCCAACGCATTCATTAATTTTGATGCTGGAGAGCTTGCGAAAGCAGGGGGCATCGCTCCAAGAAATTACCCTGACTCCTTTAACGCTGGAACCGTTGACTCAACTGGTGGCTGAGACATTACATCACAATCCTGATACCGTTCGTTCCTTAGCCCAAGTCGTGTTGCGTAAAACCGAGGGCAACCCTTTCTTTGTTGCTGAATTTTTGAAGCTGCTGCATAGCGAAAACCTGTTAACCTTTGATGCCCAACAGTTGAGTTGGCAGTGGAACTTAACTGAGATTGAAGCTCAAGATATCACCGATAATGTGGTGGAGTTACTGCTGCGTCAATTGCAAAAATTACCGGAAGCAACACAGCAAACTCTCTGCATAGCGGCTTGTGTTGGGTCTGAGTTTGATTTAGAAACGTTGGCGATCGTTTGCGAAAAATCACCGAAAGCAATTTTCCAGGATCTACTAGCAGTAATACAAGCGGGATTAATTCAACCTCTGTCTGAATTGGACGAAGATTTGTTAGTTCAAGAGTATAAGTTTCTGCACGATCGCGTTCAGCAAGCGGCTTATGCTCTGATTGATGAATCGCAGAAACAGGTTGTTCATCTCCAAATCGGTCGCAATTTGCTCGAAAAAACTTCACCAGAGCAACGATCTGATCGGTTGTTTGAAATCATCGATCATCTCAATCAAGGACTTGAGCTAGTCACTGCTCGATCAGAACGAACTGAAATTGCCAGATTGAATTTAATGGCAGGTCAGAAAGCAAAGGCAGCAACGGCTTATGAAGCAGCTTTTAAGTATTTCACTACAGGGCTTAAACTCCTCAATTCAGAGAGTTGGCAGAGTGAGTATGACCTCACCTTAGCGCTGTACTCAGAAGCAGCAGAAGCAGCATATCTTCATGGTTGCTTTGATGAGATGGAACAATTCGTAGAAGTGGTACTCGATCGCGCTAAGACAGTGGTTGACAGAGTGCAGGTTTACGATAGCAGAATTCAAAGATATTTGTCACAGGGCAACCTGAAAGAAGCACTTAAAATTGGATTGGAAGTGTTAAAGCTCCTGGAAGTAAACTTATTAGAAACTCCAAGTCAGTTAGATGTTCAAAAAGAATTGGAGTCAACGGCTGCACTATTAACTGGACGAGAAATCGAAGACTTAATTAATTTACCAAAGATGACCGCACCAGAACCTCTGGCAGCAATGTATATCCTGGCGAATATCATGGGTGCTGCATTTACGGTGTCATCAGCACTGATGATGCTGATTGCTTGTAAAATGGTGAATTTATCAATCAACTACGGCAATGCTACTTGGTCACCACTGAGTTATGCTGCCTATGGATCTCTTCTATGTGGAGTTGTTCAAAATATTGAACTCGGTTATAGATTTGGCAAATTTGCTCTAAGCTTGGCAGAACGATTGAATACCAAAAAAGGAAATGCTAAAGCATTAATGTTTTCGAGTGCCCATGTCATGCACTGGAAGGTACATCTTAGGAAAGTAATACCATTTCTGGTTGATGCTTATCAAAACGGAGTGGAAACCGGAGACTTTGAATTCGCTGGCTATGCTTTATATCATGCATGTTATCGCTCGTTTTTTGTTGGTGAGGAACTCACCCAATTGGAACAAAAAATGGCAACCTACAGCAAAGCGATCGGACAAATCAGACGAGAAAATCCCTCGAATTGGATTGCAGTGTTGTGGCAAACAGTTCTTAATCTGTTAGATAGGTCTGAGAACCCAAGCCGTTTAATTGGTAATGTATATAATGAAGAGCAAACGCTATCGCACGCTGTTGCAGTTAAAGACAGAACTGGAATTCACTACTTTTATTTAAACAAAGTCATATTGTGTTATCTATTTGGGGAGTATCAGCAAGCTGCACAAACTGCTGTTTTAGCCAGGCAGTATTATTTAGAAGAGGTAACAGCAATAACGGGTGTACCTATATTCTATTTCTACAATTCTCTAGTGCTTTTGAGCCTGTTTGTTGAGGCTTCGAGCGCTGAAAAAGAGGCTTGGCTGAGTTGTGTGAGCAGCAACCAAGAAAAGATGCAAAAATGGGCAGAACACGCCCCGATGAATTATCTCCATAAATTTCATCTGGTCGAGGCAGAGAAAGCGCGAGTTTTAGGGCAATTCTTTGAGGCCGAGGAACTTTATGAACGGGTGATCGCAGGTGCTGCTGAAAATGAGTATATCCAGGAAGAAGCATTAGCTTATGAATTAGCGGCTAAACATTATCTGGTGCGAGGTCGGTCAAAATTTGCTCAAACCTACATGAAAGAGGCGCACTATTGCTACGATCGCTGGGGCGCAACCGCTAAAGTTAAAGACTTAGAAAAACGCTATCCACAGTTCTTTTCTCAGTCGTCTAGAGCCGCTTCCACATCAATTCCTATTACTGCTGAAACTATCCCTAATCCCTTCCATACCGCTTTCGATTTAGCAGCAGTGATGAAAGCTTCACAGGCGATTTCTCGTGAAATTGAACTGAAGCAACTGCTGCGATCACTGATGCAAACTTTAATTGAGAATGCTGGCGCACAAACCGGATATCTGATTTTAGAAAACTCAGGAGAATGGTCGATTGAAGCGGCTTGTGAACTCAATGCCAATGAGAATGCTTGTGCGACTCAGGTGTTACAGTCTATTCCAATTGCCGATCAATTGCCAGAATCAATCATTCAATATGTGATTCGGACTCTGAAGCCTGTCACCTTAAATGATGCGACTCGTGAAGGTGCTTTTATTAATGAGCCATACATTCAACAGAACCAGCCTCAATCTATTTTCTGTTTGCCTCTGCTGAATCAAGCCAAGCTGGTCGGTGTATTGTATTTAGAAAATCGGTTAGCAGCTGGAGTATTTACACCAAAGCGATCGCAGATATTGCAGCTATTATCGACTCAAGCAGCGATCGCCATCGAAAATGCCAACCTTTGCTCAGAACTGCGGGCTAAGGAAAGCAAGATCACCCAGTTCCTTGAAGCGATTCCGGTGGGAATTGCGATCGTGGATGCGACGGGTTGCCCTTACTATGCCAACCAATGCGGCAATCAACTCCTGGGCAAAGAAACTGATACTTCCATAGCATCGGAGCAGATATCAGAGGCTTATCAGCTTTATGTAGCGGGAACGGATCAAATCTATCCAGCGGAGAGCTTGCCTGCTGTGCGGGCATTAAGGGGCGAACGCATTAGGACTGAAGATATAGAAATTCGTCGAGATCATGTCACAATTCTAATTGAGGCACGGGGAACACCAGTTTTTGATCAACAGGGTAATATCACTTATGCGATCGCTACCTTTCAGGACATTACAGAGCGCAAACAAGCCGAGAAACTCCTAGCCGACTACAACTGCACTTTAGAGCAGCAGGTTGCAGAACGAACTGCTGCGTTACGACAAAGTGAAGCAAATTATCGCAACTTAATACAAACCGCGAACTCAGTCATCCTTCGTTATGATACGCAAGGACGGATTCGATACATCAATGATTATGGGATGAAATTCTTGGGCTATGAAGGCCATCAGATTTTAGGGCGAACCCTATTTGAAACGATCGTTCCAGAAACCAATACCTATGGACGCGATCTCAGACCCTTTATCCACGATTTACTTCGCAATCCTCAATCTTACCCGCAAGTCGAGGGTGAAAACCTGTGTCGAGACGGTCGCCGAGTTTGGATGGCCTGGTCGAATCAAGCCATCTTCAATGACCAGGGAGAGTTAGTTGAAATCTTATCGGTTGGCAATGACACCACCCAGCGTAAACAAGCAGAAGAGGCATTACAACGCAGTGAAGCCAAGTTCCGAACTATCTTTGAAAACTCGCAGGTCGGCATCTTCCGAGTCCGCCTCTCGGATGGATTACTTCTCGATGCCAATCAACGCCATGCCAATCTGTTTGGCTTTGATTCACCAGAGGAGATCATTGGGCTTGAACACGTCATAGGCTATTATGCAGATCCTAGCGATCACCAACACCTCATTGAGTTGCTGAAGCGGGATCGGGAAGTACGAAGCTTTGAAGTCCAGATGCGAAAACGAGATGGGACATTGTTTTGGGGGCTTTTCTCTCTTTATCTGAATGCAGGCGATGACTACACCGAAGGGGTAGTTGCAGATATTAGCGATCGCAAACAAGCAGAAGCCGCTCTACAAAATAGTGAGGAACGGCTGCGCCTGGCACTAACAGCCACAAATCAAGGACTCTACGATCTCGACTTAAAAACTGAAGAAAGAATTGTTAACCCGGAATACGCTTTAATGCTGGGCTACAATCCAGCAACATTTCACGAAACCATTTCTGAATGGATTGCTCGTTTGCATCCTGATGACAGAGAATCAGTTGTCGCAACCTACCGTGCTTACATTGCTGGAGAAATCTCCAGCTATCGAGCAGAGTATCGCCAGCGTACCCAGGATGGTCAGTGGAAATGGACTCTTTCTGTTGGCAAAATTGTTGCCTGGGACGAATCAGGTCAACCCATGCGGATGTTGGGAACCCACGTTGACATTAACGATCGCAAGCAAGCAGAAGAAGCCCTACAAGTCTCAGAGTCAAAGCTACGGACTCTAATTGAGGCAATTCCCGATCCATTGTTTGTACTGTCTGCTGAAGGGCGATTCCTTGAAATAATCGTACTGGAACGAAATCTGCTATGGCAACCCTTTGAGGAGATGATTGGTAAAACCATGCATCAACTCGGAAGGGAACAAGCCGATGAATTTCTAGGTTATATTCAGCAGGTGCTGAGAACCCAACAAACCCTCACGGTCGAGTACAGTGCGTTTCTAAATGGACGAGAAGCCTGGTTTTCGGCTCGCATTGCCCCAATCGACCACGATCAGGTGATTTGGCTGGCGCGAGATATTACGGCGCTGAAGCAAGCAGAAGAAGCCTCAATTTTAGAGGAGCGCAACCGCATGGCACGCGAAATTCACGACACACTCGCTCAGGCGTTTACAGGCATTCTGGCTCAGGTCGGAGCGGCAAAACAGGTACTAACGGATGATTTAGAAGCAACTGGGGCACACCTGGATCTGATCAAAGAATTGGCGCGAACTGGACTGACTGAAGCGCGGCGATCGGTCGTGGCACTCCGTCCCCAGCTTTTGGAGGAGGGCAGCCTACAGAGCGCTCTACATCGTCTCATCGCTCAAATCAGAACTGCCGCAATGGATGTCACTTTATATTATGAGATTGAGGGTGCAGTGTATTCTCTACCCACTGAAGTCGAGAATAACTTACTACGAATTGGGCAGGAAGCATTAACTAATTCGATTAGATACGCCAATGCTGACGAAATTCGAGTGGAGCTAGTCTACGATCGCGACCAGTTTTGCTTGCGCGTGAGAGACAATGGACAGGGCTTTGGAGTTGGAAGTATTTCAGCCTCTGAGGGTTTTGGCTTACTCGGCATGAGCGAACGGGCAGAGCGCATCGGCGCACAACTCACGATTAGGAGTCAACCTGGACAAGGAACAGAAATTATTGTCACCGTCAACCCTTGAGTGAGCATTACAATGAGCCAAGCTACGACCATTCGGGTTCTGATTGCGGACGATCACGCCATTTTTCGGCAAGGATTAGCCACGATTATTAACCGTGACCCAGATATGCAGGTGATTGCACAAGCCGAAAATGGGGAACAGGCGATCGCCTTATTTCGGGAACACCAACCAGATGTAACGCTAATGGATCTGCGAATGCCTGAAGTGGAAGGAGTTGCCGCCATTGGTGCAATTTGTGCGATCGTTAAATCTGCTCGGATTATTGTACTGACCACGTATGATAGTGATGAAGATATTTATCGGGGATTGCAGGCAGGCGCAAAAGGATACCTGTTGAAAGAAACTGAACCGGACGAGCTTCTGAATGCGATTCGTACCGTTCATCGGGGCCGGCAGTATATTCCGCCCGATGTGGGAGCAAAGTTGGCACAGCGCCTCAGCAATCCAGAACTGAGTGAAAGAGAACTAGCAGTACTCCGCTCGCTGGCACAGGGGATGAGTAATGCGGATATTGCGGCGGCTTTGAGTATTGGTGAAGGCACGGTTAAATCTCATGTCAATCGGATTTTGAATAAGTTAGATGTCAGCGATCGCACTCAAGCGGTGATTGTTGCCGTTAAGCGCGGCATTGTCAGTTTGTAGGGTGTACTTTCGATCGAGTTGAGAGTCTAACTTAAGTTAGAGCCTACCTTCTATCTTAAGAAGGAGCGGCTGCTCCATCAAATTACAGCCTAAAAATGTTAACTCACTGTAGACGACAACTAAAAGCCAATTGCTTATATTGAATTTATGTGGATTGAGCAAGTGAATCACAAGGTTCCATGCTTGATACAGATATAGAAAGATGATCGACGACCATAGTTCCAGTTCTTTAGTTGTGCCAGCTTCAACCCAAGATCACAGTCAAGGTGTGCTAAGTGCCGCCGTGGTATTAGTGATGTATGGGGATTATCAATGTCCTAGAAGTGCAGCCGTTTACAAGCTGATTAAAATCATTCGGCAAGAGCTTACGGTTTCTTTTGGAGAGGATTATTTATGTTTTATCTTCCGCCATTTTCCACAGATCCAGATTCATCCCCAGGCACAACGGGCAGCCCAAGTAGCCGTTGCCGCCGAAGCCCAAGGAAAGTTTTGGTTAATGAGCGATACTTTATTTGACCATCAACAAAGGTTGGAGAACGGTTATCTTGTCGAGTACGCCAATGATTTAGGGCTTGACATTCCTCAATTTCTCAAAGAGTTGTCTAAACAAGTGCATGTCGATCGCATCAATGAAGATATCGAAGGCGGAATAGAGAGTGGAGTGACGACTACCCCAGCCCTGTTTATCAATGGAATTCGGTATACCGAGCGCTGGAACACGACGGAGTTGATGGCTGCCATGATTGCTGCCAGTCATTAAGTTCCCCGATCTTTGCTCTCAATTCATATCTGACTTGTCTGTAAGTGCTATAAGCTATCAAATTTTGATAGCTAGATTTTGCCTGTTTCGCTGAACAAAACTGTCGCTTTTTGAACCATGCCAAAAATTACCATGCCAACAACTGAATTCTTTCGTATTGATTTAGTCAATTAAAAATCAGTATTTCATTGAGGATAATTCTATGCCGCATTTATTAGTACAAGGCAAGAATAATTCTGAGCATGAAGGTACACCTCAGACTGGTTCTCTTCGCGACTCCTCAGTTAATCATGCCCTGATTGCGATCGCGCAAGAAGTCACTGAGTTGCTGAGACAAACCGATGAAATTAAAACAGGAGAAACAGAATGATACTGCAAGATAAAGTGGCGTTAGTGACTGGTAGCACAACGGGTATTGGCAGAGCAACAGCGTTAGCGTACCCCTACGGGGAAGCAAGCTACGCGCAGCGTTCCGTTGGCGCAGCCTCTCGTAGAGAAGGAAAGCTTAACGTTCGCGTAGCGTCTCGCAGAGAAGTTATCGTATTTGGTGCTGCTGGAGCAAAGGTAGTATTCTCAGGCAGACGCGATGCAGAAGGTGAAAAAACTGCCAAACTGATTCGTGAAACAGGCGCTGAATGCTTATACGTCCATTGAAACAAGTTCACTAACATCACAAGAATCTGACAAATCATTTTAAGAATCTGAAAGCAGTCAAGCATTGGAACTCAAGACACTTTAGATAGATAGAACCAGGAATATTTAATCATGGTCAAAGAGCAAACTGTAGACGGACAAGCTTCTTTACAAGCAACTACCAATTTGACACCAGCCCAGGAGTCTTTGCAAGCACTTTGGGAAGAGCATTTACAGTATGAGTTTGGCACTCACAGTACTGAAGATGCCCTCGCTACGATGGTTGAAGATGCTTACGTTAACCACATCCCGGTAATGACTGGGGGAGTCGGGAAACCAGCACTGCGCGAGTTTTATTCCAAATACCTCATTCCACAGATGCCGCCGGACATGGAGTTGACCCCAACCTCGCGCACGATCGGGACAGATCAACTCGTGGATGAAATGGTGGCTAAGTTCACTCATACTGTTTGGATGGAATGGATATTACCCGGCGTTGCTCCCACCGGAAAACGTGTGGAAGTGCCAGTAGTAGCGATCGTCCAGTTCCGTGACGGCAAACTAGCCCACGAACACATTTACTGGGATCAGGCAAGTGTATTGGTTCAAGTCGGCTTGCTCGATCCGGGTACACTTCCCGTCGTGGGCGTTGACAGTGCGCGTAAGGCGATCGATCCCAACTTACCTTCAAACACACTAATCGAGCGCGACTAAGTGTAGGAGCCAGCAAATATCAATACCCAAACCCGCCATTTTGCAACCAGGATCGTTCAGTGTCAGCCCGTAGAAGCCATCGAGAAATATGTCGGTGACGTGTATCATCCAGCACAAAGAAAGCGGTGTCCGACGGGAAGCAGGCTTTCATCGAATATTTCGAGAGGATAGCGAAAGAATATCCGGGCAAGCGCGTCCAGTTTAAGCGCGTCTTCGCTGAAGGCGATTATGTAGTCTTGCATTGCTACCAACAATGGCCGGACGACAACGACTGGGCAGGCATCGACATCTTCCGCCTGGATGATAAAGGCAAGATAGTCGAGCATTGGGACGTGCTTCAGATCATCCCGGAAGCGTCGGCTAACGATAACACGATGTTCTAAACAGTTGAGTGCTGGTGTGTGAAGGCCGGGTTGTACAACGGCACTGTTTACTCTACAACAAGGATAATTACCACAGATGGAATCTATGAAAGCAGCCGTATTAACTGCGTTTGGTGATGCTGAGAAGTTCGAGATTCAAACTGTTCCCACACCAACACTAAAGGCGAATCAGGTGTTAGTCAGAGTTTGTGCAACCTCGATTAACCCGGTCGATTACCAAACTCGTCGTGGTGATTACAAGGAACTGGTTCAATTACCCGCCATCCTTGGAGTCGATGTTTCAGGGGTGATTGAGGCAATTGGCGAAGCTGTGACTGATTTCAAGGTGGGAGACAACGTGTACTACTCGCCGCAAATTTTTGGAGAATTCGGTAGCTACGCTCAGTATCATGTGGCTGATGCAGCGATTGTTGCATTGAAGCCTGCAAATCTATCGCACATTGAAGCAGCTTCTTTTCCGCTTGCAGGTGGAACGGCTTGGGATTGTCTAGTGACTAGGGGCAATCTACAAGTTGGTGAAACAGTTCTCATCCATGCGGGTGCGGGTGGAGTGGGTTCGATCGCAGTTCAACTCGCCAAAGCGATCGGGGCATACGTTTTTGCAACGTGTAGTTCTAGAAACCGAGATTTCGTGACAGAACTGGGCGCAGATCGGGTGATTGATTACAAAAATGAAGATTACGTAGAAGTCATTCGTCAAGAAACAAATGGAAGGGGTGTGGATTTAGTTCTAGATACGATCGGCGGAGAAACAATTCAGCGTAGTCTAGAAATCATTCGTCCCTTTGGTAGGCTTGCAAGCATTGTAGACGTTGCAATACCGCAATCGCTTCTTGAAGCATGGGGCAAGAATCTGACGATTCATTTTGTTTTTTCACCTCAGTACCGAGCAAAATTAGAGGCTTTGACAAAACTCATCGAGCGTCATCAGCTTCGCCCAGTGATTGATTCAGTATTTTCTTGGGATCAGGTTGTTCTGGCACATCAGCGTCTAGAGCAGGGAGGAACACGGGGCAAGATCGTGCTGAAATTTACAGAAGATTAAACCAGCCTTACGAGGTTGGTAATTGCTAAACGGATCGTATTTTGATTGTGTGCTGAAGGTCAATATTGATTGGAACAGGAGAAACAGGATGATACTGCAAGATAAAGTAGCGTTAGTCACTGGCGGAACTTCGGGAATTGGTCGTGCAACCGCGATCGCTTATGCCCAACAACAAGCAAAGGTAGTGGTGGTGGGTCGTCGAATGGATGAAGGTGAAGAAACTGTTCGATTGATTCAGAAAGCCGATGGAGAGGCGATTTTTGTGCAAGCAGATGTCACGAGAGAAGCCGATGTTAAAGCAATGGTTGATAAAGCGGTTGGCGTTTTTGGTCGGTTAGATATTGCCTTTAATAATGCAGGAATGGGCGGCGAAAATCCCTCATTGATTGAGCAAACAGAAGCTGAATATGACCGTACTATGAATGTCAATGTCAAAGGTGTTTGGTTGTCGATGAAATATGAAATTGCTCAGATGTTGAAACAGGGAAGTGGTTCGATCGTCAATATGGCATCTGCGGTTGGAGTCGTTGCACTTCCTAACATACTCCTCTACACCGCGAGTAAACATGCGGTAGTAGGCTTAACAAAAGCTGCTGCGCTCCAATATGCCAAAGCGGGTATTCGCATCAATGCCGTTGCACCAGGGTCAATCCAAACAGATATGTTTGAAGCTGCTGCGCTCCAATATGCCAAAGCGGGTATTCGCATCAATGTCGTTGCACCAGGGGCAATCCAAACAGATATGTTTGAAGCAGTTACAGATGAAGCCAAAGCTTACATAACAGGACTTCACCCGATCGGACGGATTGGAACACCGCTTGAAGTTGCAAATGCAGTTCTGTTTTTATCATCTGACCTAGCATCGTTCATAACAGGTGAAACGTTGATGGTAGATGGTGGGTATGTAGCGCAGTAGTCGATCGGCAGTGCGAAATGTTTGATACAGCACTTCAAGCGACTCACTAAAGTAACACTGAAATAGGTTCGCTAATTCCATCAGAAACTCCATAGGAATCTGCAAGAAGTTGAGTGTTGAAACTGACTACACTCAAGTGAACTAAGACAAAGAGAACTTAGGAGTTGATGATTATGTCCAAAGTTGGAGAACAGAAAAAGACGATGAACCAAAACAAAGAGGTTTACGAGTGCGTTATTGTCGGTGGCGGTTCCGCTGGACTCAGTGCGGCACTGCTTTTAGGCAGAAGTCGCCGTCGAGTGTTAGTCTGCGACAAAGGGAATCCGCGTAACGCTCCCGCACACGAGTCGCACAGCTTTTTCACCCGCGATGGCATCAGTCCGCATGAACTTTTGAGCATCGGGCGCGACCAACTCAAACCTTATAAAAGCGTTGAATTTCAAGCGATCGGGGTCAAGGAAATCAACCCATCCGGCAATCAATTTGAAGTTGTGTTTGAGGATGGCACGATAAAAAAAACGCGCAAAATTTTGCTGGCTTTCGGGGTAATAGATGAATTTCCAGACATCGAAAACTTTGGTGATTTCTGGGGCAAAAGCGTGTTTCATTGTCCCTATTGCCATGCTTGGGAAGTGCGGGACGAGCCGCTTGCCATTGTTGGAAATGGCGAAACGGGCATCGAAATGGCGGCATTGCTGAAAAATTGGAGTGCTGATTTAGTCCTCTGCACCAACGGCAAAGCCGATCTAACCGCTGATCAAAGGACACTGTTGGAAAACCACAAAATCCTTGTCCGCGAAGAGAAAATCATCCGACTCGAAGGCGATAACGGACAATTGGAAAACATTATTTTTGAGACAAATGAGAAAATTGCGCGTCGAGGAATACTGATCCGACTAAAGCAAACACTCCGTTCAAACCTAACTGAAAAGTTAGGCTGTGAGTTGAATGAATTCAATTTAATCAAGACGACCAATGTTTTTAACGAAACTAGCGTCAAAGGTGTTTATGCGGCAGGTGACATCACTTCACCCATGCAAGTGATCGTCGCTGCTGTTTTTCAGGGTAGCGTTGCTGCTGGCGGCTTAAATCACTCTCTGATTATGGAAGATTTCGTCTAAATTAAGGTAATTCAATCTTCATCAGAACAAGCATCGTGGCTGGTCTAGTTTCATAGATCAAGAGAGTAGGGAAAGTCATGCGTGTTAATTACATATCAAGTCTACAGAGCGATCTAATGATGCAGTCTTTGTGGTGGTGGGTTGGTAGCGCAGTAATCGAACGACAGTGCGAGATGACAACACTTGCAGGCAAAGTTGCACTGGTATAGCTGTAGCCAATTAGATTAGGACACAGATTATAAGTCAAGATAGTCGCCGTAAAACAACCATCATTAATCATGTAACTAAAAAGGAGTTTGATCGTGCAGAAAATCGCACTTGACACTATCACTGAAGCCGTCATTAATCATGGCGATAGCGGCAAATCTCACCCACGACTGTATGAAATTTACACGAGCTTGATTCGACATTTGCATGAGTTTGTGCGTGAAGTGAATCTAACCCAATCAGAATTGCAGCAGGGACGTAATTTTCTCAACCAGGCAAGTCATCACACTCAAGAGATTCCCATTGGAGAAATCCATCTGTTAACGGATATACTCGGGATCTCAGAGTTGGTAGAATTGCTGCACGATGCCCATCGCGCTACAGAAAGCAATTTAGAAGGACCATTGTATGTACCGAATGCACCAGAACGGCAGTTGAACGATCGCTTGGGTATTGATGCAGAAGGAGACGCGCTTCTCCTGTCAGGCAGAGTTTTCAATTTGAACGGTCAACCGATCGCCAATGCTGTGATTGATGTTTGGCAACCCAACTCCAAAGGATTATATGACATTCAAGATCCATCTCAGCCGCTGGGGAACTTTCGGGGACGTTTCAAAACGAACGAGAGTGGAAAGTACATGTTTGAAACCGTGGTGCCAATAGGTTACAAGGTGCCAGCCAGTGGTCCATCTGGCGAGTTGTTGCGACTGTTGGGACGGCATCCCTGGCGGGCAGCTCACATCCATTTCAAAGTCAGTGCCCCAGAGTACACGTCGCTGACAACACAAATTTTTATTGCTGGTGATCCTCACTTGGATTCAGATACAACCTTTGCAGTGCGATCAATGATCGTTGAATTACAAAAGCACGAAGCGCTAGACGAACTCAAGGCACGGAATCAAAGTAAACAATTTTACACAACGGAATTTGATTTTGTGTTGAAACCCGTTACTCTCTCTAGCAGAGAATTATAAAGCAACGGTTGCACATTATGTCTACACCATCAATCCAGAACAATCCGCTAATTGGCATTTGGAAGTTAATTTCTGCAACCGCCATTTACGCTGATGGAACGGTGACTCCAGACGTGTATGGAACTCATCCGGTTGGCTACATCACTTACACATCAGATGGTCACATGATGGTGATGTTTTCTAGGAGCGATCGCTCACCGCTGAGTCAGGAGGTCAGATCACCGCTGACTCCCCAGATGCAATCTTTACCCGTGGAAGAGCTTGCTCAAGCATTTACAACATTCAATGCTTACGCTGGAACTTATACGTTGAGTGGCAACACAGTAAATCACCAGATCAAAATTGCATCAATTCCTAATCGCGTTGGTACAACGTTAGTTCGCACCTTTACTCTTAATGAGAACCGACTAACGCTCGTGACGCCGCCAGCCTTGAGTGATGGTGTTGAAGCGGTTTTTGAGCTGCTGTGGGAACGCATTATAGCAAGGGGAGTTCGTTGTCGATAACGAAGTAGAGGCAAGTACGATCACTTTTCACTCACTGAAAACGTCGCTATCCTCGGTTATCTCGACGGACGAAACTGGCTCACTGGCGAACGATCGATTGCCGCTCCCTACCTGTTCGTCATTCTGCGCTGGGCGATCAACACTCAGGCTGGTTGTCATTCCCGGCGGGCCGCACGCCATCAACTGGACTCACGCTGATCAGATCAATCCCCTGTTGCTGGACTTTCTTCAGCAGGAATAATCAGTGATCTGCTGCATTTCTGGCTTGCGAAAAAACTCTGTGATTCACCCCGTTGAGTCAGACTCACACGCTAGGGCGTGTCTGAAAAGTAAACATTGAATGGAGACTTATAGCGATGTCTAAAAATCCAAAAATCGGCTTAGAAGGACTGCTTCGTCCAGAAGATAGCATCCTGGTACTGATTGACCACCAGCCCTATCAGTTCACCAACTTGAACAGCCATGAACCTACGATGATCATTAACAATGTTATTGGTCTTGCTAAATCGGCAAAAGTGTTCAACGTACCAACAATCCTTACCACAGTCATTGAAGAGAGAGGAGGTTACATCATTAAGGGACTACAGGATGTTTTTCCTGATCAAAAACCGATCAACCGCACTTTCATCAATACCTGGGAAGATCCAAACGTTACAGATGTAGTGAAGAAAAGTGGCCGCAAGCAACTTATACTTGCTGCGCTTTACACCGAAATCTGTCTCGCAATGCCAGCAATCCAGGCGCTGGGTGAAGGTTATGAAGTATTCATCGTTACCGATGCTTCGGGCGGTGTTACTGCGGAAGCTCATGACATGGCTGTTCGCCGTATGGTTCAGGCTGGCGCAATTCCAATCAACTGGATGGCTGTACTTGCTGAATGGCAGCGTGACTGGGCACGCACAGAAACATCTGCGGGTGTATCAGATATTATTCTTGAGCATGGCGGTGCTAGTGCGGTGGCCCTTGCCTGGGAACTTCAGCTTCTTGCAACAACCCCTCCAGCGACCTCAGGTGGACACTAATACTTGAGGTTTCCTCTACGGAAGCAACAAGTAAAATAGGAGACAGCATTTTGAAAAAGATAAAATACTGTCTCTGTCTCAAGCGTTAGTGATTCATCTGTTGCGCTACTATTCTGAGGTCGTACAAATTATCATGCCTGAGAATAGAAGCTTAACTTACAGCCAATTGCAGCAGGCGATCGATTACATTCATGCTCATCTGAATCGTGATTTATCCTTAGCCGAACTGGCAAGTGTAGTTAACATCAGCCCGACTTACTGTTCAAGTTTGTTTAAGCGAACGATGGGGATTTCGGCCCATCAGTACGTAATTCAACGGCGCGTGGAACAGGCAAATTTCTCGTCCAAAATTCACAGATTCTGAACTTGCTCCGATTGTATAATTGCAAGCCTAAACTTATGCTGATCCAAAAACTAAACGACTGTGAAGAAATTATCGCTGGAGATGGAACTGTTCTGCGCGAACTGCTTCATCCTGACAAACAAGACATCAACTTGCGTTACAGTTTGGCGCATGCGATCTTACCTGTTGGCAAAACTTCGATTCCCCATTCTCTAAAAACTTCTGAGGTTTATTACATCATTAGCGGTGTTGGCGAAATGTCGATCGACAGTGAAGTTCGTCGCATTGAACCAGGTGATGCGGTTTACATTCCTCCAAATGCAATCCAGTTCCTTCACAACTACGGCAACAAACCCATTGTTTTCGTTTGTCTAGTTGATCCAGCTTGGCGCAAAGAAGACGAAACGATTTATGCACCAGTCTGATTCATGCAAATCTCACTGCTAGGGATGATTGATCACGATCTTAGGAAACCCAGCCATCGTTTTCAGTCAATGTTCATTGAAACTCTCTAGGAGCCATCATGAGTACTGCTGTAGTGAATGGCGCGTTCCATGTTGTGATGGTTGCCCATGCAGATGCTGTTGCCAAGCTCATCGATTGTGCTGCAACCGCGCTATAGACGAGGCATAAACGCATCTGGCTACATCACTGGAAAATCTTTAGTGATCGATGGCGGATACACAGCGAACTGGCCCATTTCAAGAGAGAACAGACGAGCTTGATTTGCTGATCACATCTACAAGGAGGGATTCTATGTCAACTTTTGTCTTAGTTCATGGCTCCTGGCATGATGGTTCTGCTTGGCAGGCAGTCATTGATCAACTAGAAGCAAAGGGACATCATGCTTTTGCGCCCACGATCGCTGGACATGGCAAAGGCGTGAACAAAAACGTCAACCATGCTCAATGCACGCAATCGATCGTCGATTACATTGTGAGTAAAGACTTAAACGATATCGTTCTAGTCGGACATAGTTTCGGTGGGACAATTATTGCCAAAGTTGCTGAAGCAATCAGCGATGGCTTCGCCGGCCAAAGGCAACGCATTCGACGACTCATCTTCTTCAATGCCTTTGTCCTCAATGATGGTGAAAGCCTCAACGATAACACCCCACCGCACTCTCAAGCGTTATCCGATCAGCTAGCGAGGCAATCGGGTGATCATACGGTAATGCTACCTTTTGAGATTTGGCGAGAAGCGTTTATCAACGACGCTGACCTCGAACTGGCTCGATCGAGTTACGCACAATTATCGCCTGAACCGTATCAACCGTGGCTTGACAAGTTAGACTTGAAGCAGTTTTACTCGCTGCCCATCCCCAAAAGCTACCTCTACTGTACCGAAGACAACGTCCTTCCTCAAGGCGATTGGGGTTGGCATCCCAGAATGTCTAGCCGCTTGGGACTATTTCGGTTCGTGCAAATGTCCGGTAGTCATGAGGTGATGTTTTCCAACCCGGTCGGCTTGGCAGAAAAGATAATTGCGGCAGGGCGCGACTAGCTGATGGTTGAGATGAACAACAGACAATCGCTTATCCCCGAAACAAGGGCGCTAACCGATCAGAAATTGACCAACTGTTCACCGTTGTCTCCTACCAGGAATACCAAAAAACTATGACCTGCGAACATCTCAACAATCTAACTGTAGAAAACCTGATTTCTAAAGCAGCTTATCCCGTATTTCGTTGTGAAGAGTGCATTAAAATAAATAGCCGCTGGGTACACCTCCGGATTTGTCAAACCTGTGGCAAAATGCTGTGCTGCGATTCTTCTGAGCATCAACATGCTCGCCGTCATTATGAAGCAACCAGTCATGCAGTGGTTAGTTCGGCTGAATTGGGGGAGCAGTGGTTATGGTGTTTTGCAGATGAACAGGGAAAAGACTATTGATAGCGATTCTGATTTCATCTAGATTTCCTTCTCATTTCTTCAACATGTTCTCCTCATGTGGGTGATTTTCATGGCTGTTTCTAATCAAAGTACTCCCATTGATATCGTTTGGCCTAGTTTGCCCCTAGCAGCTTGGCAGGATACCTATGCAACTCTCCATCTATGGACGCAAATCATCGGTAAAATCCGGTTGGCGCTGGCACCTAAACTCAATCACTGGTGGCAATCTACTCTTTATGTCACACCGCGTGGACTAACAACCGCTTCAATCCCTTGCGGAACTCGTAACTTTCAAATTAGCTTTGATTTTCTCGACCATCAACTACAAATCGACACTAGCGACGGCATTACTAAAAGAATTGCACTGGCTCCTCGCTCTGTGGCAGATTTTTACCAAATGGTGCTAACTACATTGAGCGACATCGGCATCGAAGTCCAAATCTGGACAATGCCGCAAGAAGTGTCAGAACCAATCCCGTTCGATCAGGACTATCAACATGCAGCTTATGATCCGGAATATGCACAACGGTTCTGGCGAATTCTTGTGCAAGTCGATCGGGTCATGACCTTATTCCGTTCCCAGTTTATTGGTAAATCCAGCCCTGTACATTTTTTTTGGGGCAGCTTTGATCTTGCTGTGACTCGTTTCTCTGGTCGTCGTGCGCCAGAACACCCAGGGGGAGTTCCGAATATGGCAGATTGGGTTACACGAGAAGCCTATTCACACGAAGTTAGCAGTTGCGGCTTTTGGCCAGGGGGTGGGTCAATGGTGGAGCCTGTTTTTTACGCTTATGCTTACCCTACGCCGGAAGGGTTCCATGATTACCCGATCCAACCCACAGAAGCTTTTTACAGCTCAGAGATGCAAGAGTTTATCCTACCCTATGAAGCCATGAGACAAACTGACGATCCAGATGCAATGCTCCTTGCTTTTTTCCAAAGCACCTATGAAGCAGCAGCCAATTTAGGATATTGGGATCGAGTTGCGCTGGAGCATAGTCAAAGTTGAGTGTTGGAACTTATTAAACTCAAGTTGGTTAAAACAAAGACAACTTGAATAGAGGAGAAATTCAAATGTCAGACAAAAATAAAGCCATCTTAGAAGAGGCAAACGCGGCGATCGCCCAAGGCAACAATGAAGGATTCTTGTCGTTCTGCGCCGACGACATGGAATGGACATTTGTAGGTGACAAGACCCTTAAAGGAAAAGAAGCCGTTCGCCAATGGATGGCAATGACATACATAGAGCCGCCAAAGTTTAGGGTCGCTAACTTAATCGCTGAGGGTGATTTCGTCACGGCACTCGGCGACATCACCATGAAGGACGAAGACGGGAAGGCGGCTGATTACTCGTACTGCGACATCTGGCGCTTTCGCGGCGATAATATTGTCGAGTTAAGGGCTTTCGTTATCAAAACCGAGGTCAAGGATGCAACCAGCAGCGCGGCGTAAATCATCTGCAAAAGTCAGGATGTATTCTTGCAAAGCAGAAAGTCCGCCGAGTGATAATCAAGAATTGCTGTAAAGCCGTGAATTTTTTCGCTTTTACTTCGATTTCACTTCGCTTATCGACAATCGTTACTGAACAGAGGAACACCATGAATAAGCATAGTGAATTAAAAGTAAAGGTTACACCTTTGAACATAATTTTAGATATTGGGACATGCATTGATCTATGCTGAAAAATACAACTTTCAAGACATTTGTTACTGCCACAGTAAGTAGTGCTGCTTTTTTGTGTGTAAGTGTTAATAATGCTTATGCTGCTTCTTTCAACTCTATTTCTCGTATTTATGGTTTTGGTGATAGCTATTCAGATAATGGGGCAGCACTTCGGATTACAACAGCAGCAGTTAACTCTGGGGTGCCTGGAGCATTTATATTCCCCCAAGTAGACGTGTATGACTCTGATGGTCGATGGACAAATAATCCCGGCTTAACATCAGTTGAGGTACTAGCAAAACAAAAAAAATTACAATTAACAAATTATGCTATGGGTGGTGCAAAAAGCGGTAATGGCAATTTAAGTACTTGGCTTGATAAATATCAAAATACTGGTTTATTCGGTCAAATCGAAGAATATAAAGCAGAAGTTAATCGCGTGCCAGATTCTAAGGGATTATACTTCATTTTTATATCTACAAATGACTTATTAGAAAAGTTTTTTAATAATCAGACTGGTTCGGTCGATGTATTAGCTGATGCTGCTGTTAACAATATTGTTTCTGGAATATCACAACTTGCAATGCTAGGTGCAGAACAGTTTTTTGTTGTAAATTCTACAGATTTAGCTGTATTACCACTTTTTGAGCAATACTCAGAAGAGGCAGCTAAGTTTAGAGATGTTATCAATAAAAGTCTTCCCGGTCAACTCGATACCCTGAATAAGCAATTAGGTGTCGAAGTTGCACTGTATGACCATGTTGCAATTAGCAACAAAATTCGCTCTACCCCAGCGACATTTGGTTTTACCAATATAAATGATGCCTGCAAACTTTTATACACCACTGGGGGGTTAGAGCCTGGTTGTTCAACACCTGATAATTATTATTACTTCGACGAGATTCATCCTACTCGTCGTGTACATCAAATCATTGGTGAAGATATGGCCAATTTCTTAGATACACAGAAAACACCAACTGTTCCTGAACCATCAAATGTTGTAGCTTTGATATCTTGTATAGGTATAATAAGTTTACTACGGCGTAAAGTTCATAGTAGCTAAGGGTATCACCGTGCCAAAGTAGGTTTCATTGTACGCGCTTGTCCCAAACTTATAGCGGTTCTCAGTTGGGTGCAATATAGTAACAGCAGTGCGTGAACCATCCAATGATGTCTTTTTTAGTTACAGCATCTAAGGCATTTGTAATGGCCTTATCTAGGTATTGAGCCGAGATACAAGTAAAAAACAGCAAGATGGTCTGAAAAGCCCTGCTGTATACAAGTTTGAACGTTTTTTAAGCGAAAGTAGGATTTTGCCTGAAGATACTTGCAGTTTGAGGGTCAATAATTGCTTTTCGCCAACCCAAGAGTTTAATAAATACTCTGTGGTAGAAGGCTAATATTTTGGGCTATAATCCTTTGCCTGTAATAGTTACAGACAATCCATTGCGAAGGATACTCAAAGTCCTTGCTGTAAAACCTGTAAATAAAATTAATAAATACTCTAGTTTTTGTAGCGATACATACCCAAGATTTACGTTATCCTGCCAATTTTACTTAAAAAATGCCTGAACCCTATATATAGTATGAGTTTTGAGACCATCTTGCAGGTTTTTACTTATATCTCGGCAGTGCGATTCGTTCCAAGGCAAATACATAACCTTGGGTGAACACGCGGAGGTCAAACCTCCAAAATGTTTATAACTGACCCAGAAATGTGGGTGAAAGCCCCACCACTGAAGAGACAGTTGACTCCTTATCTGTCCACACCGAGTAGGCTCGGAATCCTACAGAGTGAAGCTGGAGACAGGGCGCAACCAGAGGAAAACCAAAGCAGGTAGTCACACTGGCGCTAATGGGGAGATGTCATGGATAAACTAGACCTAGAAAAACGTCTTAATATGAAGCGGCAACCTGGACAAAATATGCCGACTTCATACCCGTAACTCTCGCATCAGTCCGCCGAGCTAGATGCAATCTCTGAGAAGGGTATAGGCGAAGTGGTCTGTCCTAAAACATCATAACAATCTCTGTGTCGGAACGAATAAAAACGATGGTTAGGTCAGGGGATAGGTCGAAACCCTTGTAGGCGAGACGAGACGCGGAACCCTGCCATCGGGTAAGACGAAGCGTAATTGCTTTGAGGCAATCAGAACACATACTACAAAGGTGAGTATAGTTAGACACATGACTAGTAATAGTGATAGTGAACTTTGGAAGAGTCAACCGTGGAAGAAACTCCGCAAAAACCTTTTTCGCCTCCAATGTCGTTTGTGGAAAGCTGTTCGAGTTGGCGATAGGAAACGAGCCAACAATCTTCAAAAGCTTATACTGAAATCCCGAAGTGCGAGATTACTGGCGATTCGTCAAGTGACCCAGCTAAACAAAGGCAAGAAAACAGCAGGTGTAGATGGCAAAGCCTCTCTAACTTTTCAGGAGCGATTTGACCTCGATAACTTACTAAAAACACAAGTTAATACTTGGACTCACAGTAAGTTACGAGAAATACCAATCCCTAAAAAGGACGGAACTATGAGAATTCTCAAAGTACCCACCATGAAAGATAGAGCATGGCAATGTATTATCAAATATTCTATCGAACCCGCTCACGAAGCGATTTTTCATGAACGCTCCTATGGTTTTCGTCCCGGTCGTTCGACACATGATGTTCAGAAATATCTCTTTGATAATCTGAGGTCAAAATCCAATGGTAAGGACAAAATAATCTTGGAGATGGACATTGAAAAATGCTTCGATAGGATTAATCATAACCACCTAATGTCCCAAATCATAGCACCCAAAGGTGCGAAACTGGGATTATGGAAATGCCTAAAAGCAGGGGTTAATCCTGAATTCCCTGAACAAGGCACACCTCAAGGTGGCGTGTGCAGCCCAGTACTTGCCAACATTGCCCTACACGGAATAGAAGCTATACATAAATCTGTGAGATACGCAGACGATATGGTTTTTATTTTTAAGAAAGGCGACAATCAAGCTCAAGTCTTTGATGAAATCACAGAATTTTTGCGCGTTAGGGGTCTAAACATTAAGTCAGCGAAGACACGCTTTATATCCGCGACTGATGGATTTAATTTTCTCGGCTGGCAATTTCGAGTCCAGAAAAACGGCAAGTTTAGATGTACTCCCTCAGAGGATAACTATCTAGCATTCCGCAAGAAAGTTAAAGCTATAGTCAATAACTCGAATTATGGTGCTTTAGTTAAAAGCCAGAAACTCTCTCCCATTATTAGAGGTTGGAGAAACTATCACCGCTACTGTAAGATGGACGGTTCAAGGTTCACACTGTGGTTCACCCGCAGGAGAACATGGAATGTCTTTAATAAAGAATCCAAACTTAACCGCTATCAAACGGATGCTTTAATAGATAAAGCATTCCCCGCAGTACCATATTCAGAACACAAGCACTTCATGGTTAAAGGAGATGCGTCCCCATTTAACGGTAATCTTGTTTACTGGAGCAAGCGACAATCCAAACACTACGACGGGGCGACAGCAAAAGCACTTAAAAAACAAGACCATAGTTGTGGACACTGCGGACTTAAGTTTGCAGATGATGAAGATATACATCTTCATCACGTAGATAGGGATCATGATAACTGGAAATCTCAAAACCTCCTCGCTATTCATCAATCCTGTCATCAATACATCCACATGAGCAAATAAGTTTGTCGGGAGCTGGATGCAGCCAAAGTTGCACGTCCAGTTCTAATTGGGAGGGGCGGGAGATAATACTCCCCCTCGACCTAACTCAATACCGGTCTGGACTGCTGTCATTGTTCACGTCGTTTTCAACTTGCCCACAATTCCGGTGATGGTAGCTGCTGGTATGGGCTGATAGGACGGATCATCTGGAGGTTAAACCAATGGCAATTCTGAAACAATTCGGGATTTTATTTGTATTGGGCAGTGTGGGAATTGTGATGTACACGATCGCGTCTATTCCTTTAGTCGAGCAACAGTTAGCGAAACTGTCTCCAGAAATGCTCGAAAAAGTGCCGCCATTGTGGATTTTAATGCTTCTGCAAGGACTACAGTATTCAATTCTACTGGCAATTAGCATTCTAATCGGAATTGGTTGCGCCTATCGTATTGGATTAAGCTCCCATTTGATTGATCATTGGGTGTTTCACACCGCTAAGTCTCCATCTTTTGCCGTTGAGATGAAGTGGAGCTTGGGTGTGGGTGCAGCGGCGGCGATCGTTCTCTTGTTGCTCGATCAGTTGATGCAACCTGTCCTACCTGAAGCGCTACGGGCAGCCAATAATACAGAGCCAAGTTGGTTGAATTTGCTCACAGCAATGTTCTATGGCGGCATCACTGAGGAAATTTTGATGCGCTGGGGTTTAATGTCGCTGCTTGTTTGGATCGCGTGGAAAGGGCTAAAACAAGGCGTTACGTTGCCAAGTCAAGGGATTTACCAGGGTGCGATTGTTCTAGCCGCGTTGGTATTTGGACTACTACACCTGCCAGCGACTGCCGCGATCGTTCCCCTCACTCCAGTTGTGATTATTCGGGCATTGTTACTGAATGGGATTGTGGGGATTGCGTTTGGCTGGCTCTTTTGGCAATATTCGCTAGAAGCTGCAATGTTAGCCCATATCAGCTTTCATGCTTTTGCCTCTGTTCTTAGCGGTTTACTGGCAAGGTTGGCTTAAGTTTTGGAATAGATATCGTAGGGCTAGCACTGCCCACAAAGCTTTACCGTGAAGGGTTTTAAAAAGAAAGGTTTTAAAAATGGTGGGCGATGCCCACTACTTGAATTGATGCTCAACTCTACAGTTTTAAGGTGGTAAATCAAATGATTCAGTGCAAAGATTTTGCGCCTCGGATTACTGAACGGGGACCCTTCGGCGGAGCTTCCGATTATGAATCCTTCTCTGAGGTTGTGAGTGCTGAAAATCAGTGGATTGAAAATACAACGATACAGGTGAGAATGGCACTAAGTTAAGCACAAAGCCTTGATATAACTGGTTTTTGGGTGTGGGGTGTAGGGTGTGGGGAATCAAGAAAATGTTGAACTCCTTGACGCAACTAAAGTTTAATTGTCTTAAACACTACACCCTACCCCCAACACCCTTCCCTAGCGAGGTTTCACGTTTTCTTAGTGACATTCCGCTCTTACTCCTTGACTCCTTAATCGCATAAATACCTGTAATCATTACGGTGTATAGCTTAAAGCTTTTCTTAGTGCCATTCGATACAGGTGATCAATGTTGAAACCGTTGTTTTACCAGATAGCTTGAAAAGCACAAGTGATGGTGTCTACGGCGTGACAGTCAGTAATGGGGTCTACCCAGTGATGATCAGCCAGGGCGTTACAGTCAATTGCTTTCAATGTGTGCGTGTGTGGTACAGAGAATAAGCTTCACCGGAGAAGAAATAATGAAACGATTTACCTTGTTTACTTTCCTGTACCTCGCGCTGGGAGTTTGCCTGAGTGCGATCGCGCTTGGATACCCAAACCTGCCTTCGGGTCTTCAAACAAGCTTGTTCATTAGTGCAGGAACGTCCTATATCGCTTGTATTCTCAGTACCTTTCCATTTTGGCGTGAGACAGCGATCCGCTTCTATCGCAGGCGGAATTCATCGGTAATTCTACCCTGGTTAGTGATTGGAGTGAACATTGTTTGGATGCTCTGGGAAGTTCAGAGTCAGAACTGGGTAATGGAAGCCATTTTACAAGCGTTTTCGCGGCTAATAGTTGTCTTACTGTTTGCAGAAATCATTGTGATTACATGGCAAGTGAATTCTGAACATTAGGGTCTGAATCGGATGATGCCGAAACAAACTCGTTTCAGCAACGCGAGATAGAGTCAAACGTACTACATGAGGAACACCATGAATAAGCCAAAGTTTTTTGTTACCCCTGGTTATGGGGAATATCTGTTAAATCAATTGCATTACTCACAAGCGGTAAAAATTGACAATCGAGTGGAGATATCAGGGCAAGGCGGCTGGGATGACAATCTGCAAATTACCGAATCGCTTGCAGACGAGATTGCTCAGGCGTTCCGGAACGTCGAGCAAACCTTGGCGACGGCTGGTGCGGGTTGGGAGCATGTGGTTCACGTTAATTCTTACCATGTTGGCGGGTTCCCCCCGGAGGTTAACGAAGTGATGTCCAAGCTATTTCGTCATTATATGCCGAACCACGCTCCAATCTGGACACAGGTAGGAGTCGCGACGCTTGGACTACCCACGATGCGGATTGAAATTCGCGTGACTGCAATTGTTCCGTGAGTTTTGCAAGCGTTAATAACACAATTTATGCTGCTCGAAAACTGGTCTATTACTTAAAAAGAGAACTCAAGAGTGTGAATTCACAAACAGCTCAAACCACCACTAATGCTGACGAGTCGGCAATCCGTGCTTTCCTTTACCAGATGATTGATGCTTGGAATCGAGGTAGCGGGGAAGGCTTTGCTGCCCCGTTCAGCAAAACTGCCGATTTCCTCACGTTCGAGGGCACACATCTCAAGGGTCGAAAAGAAATCGCTGCATTTCATCAGCAAGCGTTACCTCGTTGCAGGTCTCAAAGCGAGTGGAGTAATCACTCCGACGCAAATTGATGCAAAATAAAACCAATCTCCATCAGGAGGGCAATCATGAAACCTCAACTCATTTTCGGAGTACTAATGATCGCAACAGGATTGCTCGGAGGTTCATTCACTCATCCCGCGATAGCGAAGCGCTGCTGCGTTTGCGAAGCATTAGCGAGTCTTCGAGCGTCAGCGCAGATCGCACACAGCATTCCTCCACAACAAACCTCCCCCATTCTGATCGCCACTGCCTACACTGATTTAACCTTACCTACCTTACGCCAAGGCGATCGCGGCAGAGACGTGCAATTGTTACAACGCATTCTTCAAGACAATGGCTTTTTAGGAGCCGCAGGTGTGAGGTTAGGCAATCCAAGAGGGGCAATCATCGATGGCATCTTTGGTGCGGTCACAGCGTCTGCGGTACGCGATCTCCAGAGACGACACAGAATCTTAGTTACAGGGCGAGTCAATCCAACCACCTGGGAAGTCCTGGATATGCACGAAAACCCCTATCGATCCGCGCTTCCCTGGAAACAACAGAACATTACACAACCATAAGCCACAGAAGATTTCTAATGAACCGAAAGATTTTTTCAATCAAAATCACAACTACAACCATAATCGCAATCACAATTCTGTTCGGCGTACTCCTACTGTTCAATTTTCTATCCCTGGCTCAAGTCAGTTCACAAGTGATTCCCAGAATCGAATTGATCGAAGGTTCTGAAGGGATTTCACCCAGCTACCGTTTGGTCATCAGCCTGTCGCAGGACAATGTTTATGTCTTCTGTCCGACTGACTTCGAGCCACAGTTGGACTATCTGCGAAATGTGAAGGCGATTCAATGTAAGCCGTTTACCAGTCCCTAGAAGTAAACCAATGAGGGGCAACAGCATAACAACTCACACCACTTTGTTGCTTTGAACAGAAGAGAGATTCAGATGTCAGAGAACAATAAAGCAATTTTAGAAGCGGCAAACGCGGCGATCGCGATCGCCAACATTCGCGGCGGCTCCGAATATGGCAAGGCATGGCACGAAGGCGGCATCAGCCTCGCCAAGACGCTCGGCGCGAGCCTGCTGACCGTCGAGGGCGAACAACACGGTGTAGCCCTCACCGCCGGCAATGCGTGTGTCAACGACATCCTCGCTGACTACCTCATCGGTCTCAAAATCCCCGCAGACGGCGTTCGCTGCGTCCTTTAGGCGCGTTGGGATACTGAGTCCATCTCGCAACAGCTTACGCCATAAGCTATTTAGAGCATTCTGCAATTCCTCATTCCCAATAACTCAAATTAGGAGAAATACCTCATGTCTACATTCAAGTACAATCGGTTAGACAAAAATAATGCTGCGGTGCTGCTGGTCGATCACCAAACTGGACTGTTCTCACTTGTGCGTGATATTGGTGCAGCCGACTTCAAAAATAATGTGTTAGCACTGGCAAGTGCAGCCAAGTTTTTTAACCTGCCTACAGTTTTGACAACTAGCTTTGAGGATGGCCCCAATGGTGTCATCATCCCTGAACTGAAAGAGAAGTTTCCCGATGCTCCCTTTATTCCCCGCCCCGGACAGATCAACGCTTGGGACAATGAGGACTTTGTGAAAGCAGTAGAAGCCACAGGCAAAAAGCAATTAATCATTGCCGGAATTGTGACCGATGTATGTGTTACTTTTTGTGCGCTTTCGGCATTGGAGGCAGGTTATGACGTTTTTGTTGTCACCGATGCCTCTGGAACCTTCGATGAAGCCTGTCGCTATGCAGCTTGGGATCGAATGTCTCGTGCTGGAGTTCAGTTAGTCAATTGGTTTAGCGTTGTGTGTGAATTGCACCGTGATTGGCGTAACGATATTGAAGGGCTAGGTAGTCTTTTAGCAGGGTTTATTCCTGACTACAAAAACCTGATGACCAGCTATGCAGCAAACTCAAGTGCTGGATCTCCCAGTAAATAATGAGAAAGCGTCTATTTTAGGGAGATCCAATAAATAAATCAGCCCAGCCGTCGCTTTCGCCCTCAAGGCGAAAGCGCCTAGATATCTCGGTTTTGCCAAAAATATTATTGATACGGCTGGGCTGATTTATTCTTGGCAAGTGCCTTAGCTCGTGTGTAACTGAGTTGGTATTGTCATCGCTAGGTTATCAACTTTACTTGAAACATAGCGGTGACAACTACTTCTTGGTAAAAAATTGCCGAACAATCTGGTGTCTCTAAGGTGGTTGTTCTTAATGAAACTTTTTTCTCAATTAATTCTCTCGTCATCTCTGATCTTTGGAGTGTGCCTTACTCAGCAATGCCTTTCTAGGTCTGCTACTGCCGAAGATACGTTGCCCGATCAAGTCACATCTGTGAATCAGCTTACTGATGTGCAGCCTACAGATTGGGCATTACAAGCATTACAAGCATTAGTCGATCGCTACGACTGCATTGGTGGTTATCCCGATCAAAAATTTCAAGGCAATCGCTCAATCACTCGCTATGAATTTGCTGTCGGGTTGAATGCTTGTCTGGCTCGGCTCAATCAGCTACTAGAAAGTACGACAGCAGATGTGATTAAGAGAGAAGATTTACAAACTTTGCAAAAACTTCAAAAGGAATTTGCAGCAGAACTCTCAATATTGCGTGGACGGGTAGATTCCTTAGCAACACGCACAGATCAATTCGAGTCTCAGCAATTCTCGACGACGACAAAATTTACTGGAGAAGTAGTTTTTGCGGTGAGTGGTGCATTTGACGATGATAAAGCTGTACCAGCAGGAGAAACACCTGGCTCCAGGGGTAAGGTCGGTGATAATATCATTTTTAGCGATCGCGTGCGGTTGATCTTTAACACCAGTTTTACGGGGCAAGATTTACTAAGAATTCGATTTCAGGCTGGCAATATTCCTAACTTTAGGGAAGCTACAGGAACAAATATGGCTCGCCTAAGTTTTGATAGTGATACAGGCAATCAGTTAATTTTAAATCAACTCTATTATGAATTTCCCATCGGATCTGCTGTTAAGGTGACTGCGATCGCCCAGGGTACCTTGTTTGATGTGGTCGATACGATTAACCCTCTATTGGGAAGTGATGGCAGAGGTTCTATCTCCGCATTTGGGATTCGCAGCCCCATCTACCGTGAAGAAACAGGTGGGACAGGCATTGGTATCAGTTATAACTTTAACTCAGCCATGAATTTGGCAATGGTTTATCTTGCTAATGAAGCTTATAACCCTACTGCGGCGGGATTATTTGATGGTTCCTACTCTGCTCTAGCACAACTAACATTCCAACCCACAAAATCCTTAATTTTTGGCTTAACCTATGCTCGTTCTTTAAATGCGATCAATATCGGTACAAGTAGTACCATTACCAATGACCCCTTCAATGGAGCCAGTAACAACATTATTGGGAATAGCTATAGTCTTGCAGCTTCCTGGCTCATCAACCCTGCCTTGAGGTTAGGGGGATGGGTAGGATATCTCCAGGCATCGGCGCAAGATATCCCCAATGATCCCAGCGCTGAGATTTTTTACTATGCTGTTAATTTCGGATTCCCAGATTTGGGCAAGGAAGGCAACCTATTGGGCTTTGTCTTTGGACAACCCCCCAAAGTTATCAGCAATGAGTTTGGGGTAGTAGATCGCAACACCTCATTGCATTTCGAAGCCTTATATCGATTTCAAGTGAACGATAATGTCTCAATTACCCCTGGTGCGATTGCTATTATCAACCCCGATCACAACAGCAATAATGACACGATTTTTGTTGGCACGATTCGGACGACGTTTCAGTTTTAGGGTCTGGGTCTGTACAGGCACGGTAAGGCACAAGCCTTGAGAAAAGATACCAGCCGTGTTTCGAGTTGATTCGTTGTGTAGCGTGGATCTGGATTATGACGGCTGTTATAGGAGTGAAAGCGGCCTCCCTAAGAGCCGTTTCCTTTTTTAACTATCAAATTTTACCCGGAACGTTAAATTCTATGTTCGATGAACCGTTAGCAATTAATATCAGTGAAGAAAGCTGTCCAGTCACTGCTGTGATCTCTCATGTAGTGAAACCGGGGCGTGAGCAAGGTTACGAAGCATGGTTTCATGGCATTGCCGCAGATGCACGAAAATTCAAGGGACATCTAGGTGTCAGCACTATTCGACCCCAGGATCACGCCCATCCTGAGTACGTGGTCATTCTCAAGTTCGATTGCTACGGCAATCTCAAGACTTGGCTAGAATCAGATATTCGGCGGGAATGGATTGAGCGATTGCAACCCTTGATTGAAAAGCCAGAAGATATTCAAACCCTGACCGGATTGGAAACCTGGTTTACTCTCTCAAACAAACCTATGATGTCTCCACCACCCCGCTACAAAATGGCGTTAGTGAGCTGGTTAGGAGTATTCTTCACGCTTCCTCAGCTCAATCGTTTGCTAGCACCGTTGCTGTCTGGGCTACCTCTATTGCTCAATCAACTGATTAGCACAGGACTCGGTGTCGCTCTGCTCACTTATGTGATTATGCCGCGTCTAACGCAACTATTTCGCAAATGGCTGTATCCCATTTCATACCCCTCTTCTAAAACTCAACTGGCTTTACCCATCAATTCAAAGTCGCCACAGCAGTAGCCGTGCATTGTCAATTTTCGTATGCTGCTTGATTGTTAGTCGTTTTACCCTTATCCTACCCAAAAGGTAGTAATAGTAAAGTAAATTTCTTTTTCAAGGCAATACTTCAGGGTGATTTATGAACAAAGGCGAACTAGTGGATGCTGTAGCGGCAAAGACCAACATCACAAAAAAGCAAGCTGATGAAGTAATCAGTGCTTTTTTGTCAGTTGTTACCGAAGCTGTGGCTAATGGAGAGAAGATAACGCTGGTAGGGTTTGGGTCATTCGAGCGACGCGAACGCTCAGAACGCGAAGGGCGTAATCCGAAAACCAATGAGCCAATGACTATCCCAGCGACCAAAGTGCCTGCGTTTTCTGCTGGGAAACAGTTTAAAGAAAAAGTAGCGCCATAGATGAATTGCTTTATTACTGGCAATCCAATCCTATGCAAAGCCACAATCGATTAATTCAAGTATCGAATCGACTATGAAACTTTGACTGCTTCTTAGGGAGTAACGTTACTACAATTCTGGTATTACTCCCGTACCAACAAATCTGTTTCTGTTAAAATCGCGTCTTCCAGCACGTAAATTTTGAGGCAGTGCCATGTGTGCAAAGGGATTTGGACAACCCCAACCCACCAAAATCGATAAACTTATTGAATCTGCGGTGCGTTATTGCCACAAGCGACACCCAGAAGACCTAGACAGCATCTTTGATAATCTACCTGTCAACCTCAACCAACGAGTAGTAACGGGGATTTTGGCAGCATTGCAGAAAGATATTGACACTTTGAGTTGGTTTTGCGGCTATATGGCATCAGAAATCAACCGCAGTGAGGACAACCAAAAGCCTCATCATCTCATCGCCGAACTTAGCAAAACTCTGATTACATCGGGGATGGAACCGTTTACTGATTTTATGCCTTATCCTGGTTGCCGCCTCGTCATACTCAATTCGGAAAAATTTGAATCATTACCAGAGTCAGTTCAAACCATAGTGCAGCAAGCTTTTGATATTAGGGAAAGTAGTGGGACAGAGGCACAAAGGATAAATGATGCGTTGCTACAAGAGTTGATGGTTCAGGAGTAAGTAAAAAATTGAATAACAGTAAACTTTACTTTTTCTAACCAAACGGTTGTCCCCACCGCTCCCAGTTCTCCTTATTGAAAGGTGATCGCCACTTCAAAATTAAATTCAATTCCAATTCCTGCCGTGCGCGTCGATCAACAGGCGTATCCCACCAAAAAGCGATGCTCACTTCCCGTTGCAGTCCATAATGATGATACAGCGAATGGTAACTATCTAGATATTGCTTGCATCCATGCTCACCTTTCCACCGTTTACCAGATCGTCTTGTTTCACCAACATACAACAGCAAGGGCATGGCATTATCAATCACAAAATAAATAGCGGCGGTACCCGCATCTGTTGGCATCCGATAAAACGCCATTGATTGCAAGGGCAGAGTAAAAGGATCTATCGCGTCTGGATCGCAGTGCTTAGGGGTAAGGTCAAATAACGCCGTCTGCTGTGGTGGTTTGTTCTCTCTCACCTTCTGCTGATATTCAAAAATCTGAGATTTCCACTTCAACAGCGCCTCAAGACTCATTACCAGTGTCTCTGCTGTGCGTGCTGGTGTGACGGTCAAATCAGAAAATAAATTTAGCTGGTTGGGTTCCAAGGTGATTAATGGGAATGTACAAACCACTAGATTATCCCCCACAATTCAATGGAGTCAAACCTGTTAGCAGCTTACTAGAGCGATCGCGGTGTTGATTTTGGGCATTTTAAAATAGCGTTTACTCAATATTGCCATGTTTAAAGGATTTGGTCGCCGTCAGAAAATGATCAGTGCTTAAGGACAACGAACTGACCACAGGGATTGTTCAGCATCCAGTTACCGGACTTTGGCAGACATGGATATCATTTACAGGTAATGATATTCAATGTATTCTCTCTTCTAGACTGTATTTTTTAGAGATTGAAACTAATATTGGAATTATCTACAAAATAGGAGTAACTACTAGACCCGTTATCAAGCGAGTGGCAGAGGTGAAAATTGATTTACTTGCTTATTATTCGAGTGCTGCTATTAAAGTATTAGGAACTTGGGAGCATAGAGGTAATGTTGAACTGTATTTTAAACACCGCTATCAAGGCTTTAATTATTCCATCGGCAGTTTAACTGAGTATTATAAGTTTAATACTGAGGATGCCAAAATCGTGCTGAGTGACCTGCAACAAATGCAACAAAAAATACTATCTCTTGATGAAATAAATATTCTTGAGGAGAATACTAGCTTGATTCAAGTTGCTGTGTAACGTTTATATCACATCAGTGCAAAATACTTACTGCCTAGTAAGCCAAAATATGTTTTGTATTGCTATCCCTCCAAATACTCTGCCACTGCTGCCAAATCTGACATTGCTCGATTTAGGCGATTAAGCAAAGCTTGGGCTACTTCAGGTTGAGCGCTGACGGTTTCTAGTTTTTCTTTTAGATGACGCTCTAGGGCTTCTATCCACAGTGACAATTCTGTGTGACGAATTGCTGTCAGTAGCTCCATATTTCTCAAAACAGCCAAATGAAACCCAAGTTGATTTTGCCCACCATAGCGCAGGTATCCGTCCCAGAGTTCCAACTTTTCTGGAGTAAATTTTTCATACTGCTCAAATGTAATTCCTGCTCTTTCGAGTTCGGGTTGTGGCAGTGGAGGTTGAGAGTTAGTCATAGTAATGTTTGCAATAACTGATATCACCTTGCTTGCTACTCTTCATAAAGCGTTAGCGCATCTATATTAGGGTACAACTCGTGGGATGTCATACCCGCCGGGAGCATCGCGCTTACGCCATTTTAGCGCCTTCCCTTCAACACCATGTTCACCCCGCCTCTAGGAGCAACGGTAACACCCCGTCTCTGTGGTTTCACGTCTCGATTATCAACTAACTCCATCCGATAATTGGCCAGAATAGTTGCTAATACCAACTTCATCTCAAACATTGCCAAAGCCTCGCCAATACAACGCCTTGATCCACCACCAAAGGGGAAAAACTGATAAGGTGTATATTGTCTCTCTAAAAATCTTTCTGGTTTAAACTCCTTGGGGTTTGGATATAAATCCTCACGCTGGTGGGTTAGATAAATACAACCATATACCCTAGTACCTGGTTCTAATTGATAACCCATTAATTCCACGGATTCTTTTACCTCGCGTGGAACAGTTAACAGTGCAACCGGATAAATCCGCAAAGTTTCATTGGCAACAGCGGTAAGGTAGGGTAGTTTAAAAATGCTCATTGGTTCTGGAGAATCACCAAGGCTATCCAATTCACTCAGCAATTTCTCCAGAATTTCTGGCTGTTTATGAACCCAGTATAAAGCCCAAGATATCGCCGTTGCAGTGGTTTCATGTCCAGCGAACAGTAGGGTAATTAACTCATCATGTAATTCTTGATCGCTCATTCCCTCCCCATTTTCGTCACGCGCTGATATCAACAAGGTAAAGATATCTTTAGCGGAAGGATCGTATTGTGACCGCCGCTCTCTAATTTCAGCATAGAGTAATTGGTCAATTTGCTGCTGCAAGCGATGAAAATGTCCCCAAGGACTCCTTGCACCTAAATCTTTTCTTAAGAACGGAAAAAAAAGCAAGCTAGAGACTAAGGGAGATGCAAAGGAATCCATCAACTCAGTCATCAGTTGTTTGAGTTTTTGGAAACGTTCTCCCTCATGGATAGCAAAGACAACCTTTAAGATGACTTCTATAGAGATACTCTGGACAACATTACGCGCAAAGAAAGTTGTCCCAGGGGTTAATTGGCTAAATATCCCCTCTGTCAGGTGACAAATAGTTTGTCCATAAGCACGCATTCTATCACCGTGAAAGGGAGGCATTAACAACTTCCGTTCCCGTTTGTGGCGATCGCTTTCTAGGCAAAATATGGAATTATCTCCGACTACCAGTTGTAAAAGTCCATTGCTGGGGGTATAAAACTCTTTACTATCTCTGGTAAACAGTTGTTGCAACCCCTCTGGGTTGCTGACTAACAATAGCCGTTGATAATTCCCAATGATCGGCGCGTTAAAAATGTCACCATAGTGTTGGTAAGCGTTATCCATATAACCGAGGGGATCGATAATATACTGAATCTTCTGCAACCAATCGGGAGTTTTGGGACTATCAGGTAGATTCATAAGCTGTTGTTGATTTCTAAATTGAAACCTGTAAATAATTATTGGGTTTTGACTATAGTAGTCTGCAAAGTTCTGGTTGACCGACAAAAGTCTGAGTACAAGAATTATCTAATGATGAAACTACCACCCTACAAAGATTTCACCAATACAGCCAACGAGAAAGAGGGAAGAAGAAAGAAAACTTTTGAGATGATAAGTCCAATGCCTTTGAGAAAGGAATGCTCTCAAATAGTGTAATATCAGCCTCAGTATTCCCAAGGAGCTAATCATGAGAGGATGGGTAAACGATCCACATTCAGGAGGGGTAAAAATCCCGGAGCAAGTCAAACAGAGAACAAAGCAACGAATATTAGCCTATGCAGAGAAGCATTACGCGGGGAAATACATACGTATTGATGTGCGTTTTAAGGGATATTTCTGTTACATAGATGCTTACAAAGAACCATTTTTACCAGACAATGATGACCTATCAATGTTTAAAATAACACGCTCTGAATATATAGAGAGAGCCAAAAATACACCAATTCATCTGTGTCGATTGCGGTACAAAGGGAATGAAGAGAAATGGACAAAGGCTTTTTATACTTATAGTAATGAAAAGTACGAACCTAGCGTATTTAACAATGGTACTTTTTATGGGACACCAGAAGAGGCATTTCAAAGTTCAGCATTGTATTTAGATTAATCAAATTTCGACATATTTAATGATTTTTGAAATATAAATATAAAATTGTTTGGCTGATAAAAAAGTAACAATATCGATCAATATGCCTGAATCTTATACGTTTCAACCTTTGCTGCTAATTAATACTATCTTGGATATTAGTAAGAATTACTACTAAAATTTCCATATATCGAGGAAGTAATTAGTTGTAAAAGTGCTTTAGCGCTGATGATAATGTGCAAAGGCGATTTCATAAATCTCATCTAGGGTTGGCAATTACACAACTAAAAATAGTTGGTGCTGATGTTGGCACTGGTGGTAAATCCTTTAGAGATTATCTAGCTAAATACGATCGGGAAGAAGCGCCTCTATTTCCAGATTTAGAAGATATTCTTTAATTGTATCAGAGTGTTAGTTATTTGTGAAAAATACGGAATTGTTGAGGTTACGAGATGTAGGATAATATGTCTGGACGCTAAATAATCATCGAATGATAAATTTGCAATTTCCTAATGATTGACAGAAAGTATTAGCTGAAGAATTTAAACAACCTTACTTTACTAAACTTCAAGAGTTTCTAATAAGTGAAAGGTTATCTTATACTATCTATCCAGCTAAAGAAGAGACATTTTCTGCTTTTGAACTGACACCTTACGAGCAAGTAAAAATCGTATTGCTGGGACAAGATCCATATCACAATGAAAACCAAGCACATGGTTTATGTTTTTCAGTAAGACCAGGGGTAAAAACACCTCCATCACTTCGCAACATATTTAAAGAACTTAAACAAGATATTGGATTTGAAACCCCAAATAATGGCTATCTTTTAACATGGGCTAAACAGGGTATACTGATGTTAAATACGGTACTAAGTGTCAGAGCAGGCATGGCAAATTCCCATAAAAATAAGGGTTGGGAAACTTTTACAGATGTGGTAATTAGTAAAATTAGCCAGAAACCTGCACCTGTGATCTTTGTGCTGTGGGGTAAGGATGCACAAAAGAAATTAAAGCTGATAGATACTAACAAAAATATCATAATTCAATCAGCACATCCTTCACCACTTTCTGCTCACAATGGTTTTTTTGGCAGCAAGCCCTTTTCAGCTATTAATTCTGCATTAATTTCTTATGGACAACCAGAAATTAATTGGCAAATACCAAATATTTAAAAATTAAATGCTTTATTAAAGATAAAGAAAACTATGAGCGAGTACCAGTATTACAAATTCCAGGCATTAGACCGACCATTAACTGCATCAGAACAAGCATATACAAGTAGTCTATCTAGTCAGTCGAGTACAACTGAGTGCAACAAACGCAATTTTTACCTACAGCTATGGAGACTTTCGAGGTGAACCCAAGGAAGTTTTAGAAAAGTGTTTCGACATCATGTTATACATGGCGAATTGGGGGACGCGACAATTAATGTTTCGTTTCCCTAAAACTGTGGTTGCTTCATCAGTTTTTGAGCCTTAAAGTATGGTCAGATATATAAGTTACTTGAATTCAAGCAATCCAAAACTTATGACCAAGCAGTTGCACATCTAGTTGACTTACGGGAATTGGCTGAATATCAAGGGAAGCTAGAGGAGTTTAAAGCTTCTATTAAGCAGATGCAAAAAGATTATAGCACCCGGACTGGATTGCTATCGCGCCTGAAAAAAGTTGGATTATTGTAAATTCTTTAAGTGTACAATTTTTCTTTTCTGACACGGTGATGCCGATTACCAAGAAGGGGGGAAAAGGAAAGGGGGAAAGGACAATATACAAAGAACTTTTTACATTCATGGCATGAAGTCCCTATTTTTAAATATGGAGAATAAAAAAAGAAGATTTTTGAGACATGTAGTACAAGAAGTTAGCAGCGTCTTTATTTGAAACAAGAGCTTTTAAGTTACTGGTTCCCTTTCCCTTTCTTCATTAGCCTCATTTGAACTTTTAAACTTTCAGACATTTATTCTTCGGTGATCAGCCGAGGGTTAAAAAGCGAATTAGCCAGCTTTACGCGGTCTACCTGGCTTGCGCTTGTCTGAAGAATTTACATCAGCCTTTTTAGTTTTCGGTGACTTGTTTGCAGCATTATTAGCTTTATTTGAACGAGTAGCACGTTTTGATTGTGGTGAAATTTCTTCAACTGGAGGCAGCAATCCCATTCAATTCGCAATTCGCAAGTCGCAATTCGCAATTAAAATCCCAGAACTGAACTTGAGGGCTTGAATATAGTTCACATCTATCTGAGTTCTTACATAATTAAAATTAGGAGCTTATATCCCTTCAGGAGTTAATTTTCAATTACGTCTGCAATTGCGAACTGCGACTTGCGAATTGCGAATTGTTGTGGTGTGATTATTTCTGATACTGATGGAATTGTAGAAGCGGCTATATTTCCATTGCTAACTGAAACCAGATTGCTAACGTTAGCATCCGATACAAATAGTCCATTAATGAACTGGAATATAATGAGAGTAACGAATGCCCAAAAGATGACTACAATTGTCAAAGTGAGCAGAGATTGCATATCCATGATTATTTCTCAACTAAGTATTTGTAATTTTCAATTAATTTACGCAAAGCGTCTTGGAGCTTGAGGGGAGACAAAATACCCTGAAATAGATATATGGCAAGTAGTGTAGCAATTTATGGTAAAAGAAAAAGAGCATTAATTCGCAATAAGCTCTATTTAATGATAATGTTACCAGAATTCTACGAAACAAACCTCAAGCGAGAATTGGGACGTGCAGAATATTTATTACTAAAAATCCTGATAAATTTATTACAATCTATTAAAACTGTAAGCCTTGAGGCATTGGCTACAGCTTTACCTATTCCAATATTGTTTGAAAGTAGAAGAAAAAAGATTCAACGTTTTTTATCTCTGAATTACATAAATGTTGAAGAAATATGGTTTCCCATAGTTAAAAGCTGGCTAGAAATATATTTTCCTTTGACTGAAGTTGTTTATGTAGTTATAGACCGGACTAATTGGGGATGCATTAACCTATTAATGATTAGTGTGGTTTGGGATAAAAGGTCTATTCCAATATATTTTGAGTTATTAGACAAGTTAGGCTCGAGTAATTTTGACTAACAAAAAGTTGTTTTTAATAAAGCGCTACCCCTGTTTAAAAATTATAAAACTGTTGTGCTAGGAGACCGCGAATTCTGTTCACTGAAATTGGCTAACTGGCTTACAGAGAAACAAGTGTACTTTTGTTTACGTATAAAGAAAGATGCTTTTATAGAAATAGAACCGGAGATTTGGCTGCAATTAAAAGATTCAGGTTTATCGCCTGGAGTTTCGTTTTTTTATCAAGGGGTTAAATATACAAAGTCTACAGGATTTATCAGTTTCAACCTTGCTGGTAAATGGAAACGTAAACGCTTTGGAGCCGCCCCAGAAGAAGGCTGGTTTATTCTCACTAATTTTGATACTTTAGAGTCGAGTATTAAAGCTTATAAAAAACGGTTTGATATTGAAGAGATGTTTAGAGATTTTAAAAGTGGTGGTTACAACTTAGAAGATACTAATGTATCAGGAAAACGGCTAATTTCATTAATATTATTAATCTCACTTGCCTATACCGCTGCAACTATATCTGGTCAAAATTTTAAACGTATGGGTGTTCAAAAATATGTCGGACGAATTAAAGAATCTGGGCGGATTGTTCGACGACATAGTAGTTTTTATATTGGATTATATGGATCTAACTGGGTCAATTTTATGGAAAATTCTTATGAATTGGTGGCTAAGTTAATTACATTAGCTCCTAATAAGCTGAAGTATTATCAACAAGGGGAGAGAGCCATGAGGCTTATTTTATCTGCATCCTAGCCCTTTTTGTAGCCCCCCAAGGTCTTGGAGCCTTGTCCAAATGTGAAGCGAATTTGAACATATCCTGTTTTCAAGAGAGGAATTCACTCTAATTTTAGCGTAGCATCTGTCTGATTTAACTCAGACAGATTTCTTTATTATTTTAAAGGTTAGTTATAGAATAAAGCAGATTTTAATATTTACCTATTTAAAGATTTCAGGTATTGTATTTATAAATTTGTTTAACAAAGATAAATATTAGGTTAACTCTATGGTTAAAATTTGATTTGTTAGCTATTTTTTGAAATAAAACATTTTACTCAAACGAAAAATGAAAATATTCGTCACAATTAATTGAAAGTATGCCCAGCCCAACTACTGACTTAGTTCGCTCCTACCTTAAAGAAATCGGACGCTACCCTCTGCTAACTCCTGAGCAAGAAATTACAAATGCTAGGCTTGTGCAGCAGATGATGGCGATTGAAGAACAGCGCTCAAGCCTTGCACTTCAATTAAACCGAGAACCAACCACAAGAGAATTAGCTACCTCGCTTGGGCAAACCGAAGCTGAAGTACAGTCAATCGTTCAACAAGGCCAAAAGGCTAAACAGAAAATGGTGACAGCTAACCTACGTCTGGTGGTTTCTATTGCTAAGAAATACCAGAACCACAATTTAGAATTCCTCGATTTAATTCAGGAAGGTACACTCGGTTTGCAAAAAGGGGTAGAGAAGTTCGACCCTAACAAAGGCTACAAACTATCAACCTACGCTTATTGGTGGATTCGTCAGGAAATCACACGTGCAATTGCAGAAAAATCTCGTACTATTCGATTGCCAACTCATCTAACCGAAAGACTTAATAAAATTAAAAAAGTACAGCGAGAAAGCTTTCTTCTTCTTGGTCGCTATGCTACTGTCACCGAAATTGCTGAAGAATTAAATTTAAAGCCTAACCAGGTTCGAGAATATCTCAGTGTCTCGAAGCAGCCAGTTTCTCTGGATTTGCGTGTGGGAGACAATCAAGACACTGAGCTATTGGATATCTTACCTGATGAGAGTATTTCCTCAGACGAACGGCTCACCAAGGAACTGTTGCGCCTTGATTTGAATAATCTGCTGGCATCCCTACCCCCTATACAACGAGAAATACTAACTCTACGTTTTGGGTTAGAGAATGATCATCAACTGAGCTTAACTCAAGTTGGCGATCGCTTAAACTTGAGTCGAGAACGAATCCGTCAGCTTGAGCATAAAGCGCTCTCTATTCTTCGCTGTCAAAAAAGTGATATTAAGGAGTATCTTAATTAATTAGATTGATTTCCCGCTCTAGTATCATCGCGGACGTAAAGGTAATATTTCCCCAGGGCAATTATCCTTGTTTTAATCATGAAGATGATGCTCTGGCTATACTATTAGTCAAAAACAAGAAACTATATTTATAAATAGCAACTTAAAAAACTGATCAATGTCCAGCAAAACAATCAATGTCAGAGAGTACACTGTCAGAGCGCACAAGCGGGAAATTCACACTCGCGTTTTCAACTTCGTATGTAAGCAGTGCGAACAACCCACACAACGAGAAACTTTTGGTGTCCGACCGCTCTACTGTGAGCAATGCCGTCCGCCACAAGCACCCAAGCAATCGAAAATAGTCCCTGTAGGCAAGAGGAAACCCAGAGCAATGAACTACAAGAGTGGCAAAGGTATTGGTGGGTAATTTTTTGTTTTGAGGTAAGGGCAATACCTTCTCTTCTCTTTCAGAGACGCACTCGCGTTCGAGAGGCAATGCCTTTCCTGCGGAACGCACTCGCGTTCGACGAACGCCAACGGAAAAAGCGGTTATGCCATCGCACGAAAGTGAATGAAGCAGTGCGCTCATTTGCCCAACCTAACTCAAAGTGGTAAAAAGCTAGCGTGGCAAAACTTACTAGAGAGGAGTAAAAATCCTGTAATCTAGACCTTGTAGCGAAATAATGGTGCGAAAACTTGGCAAGAAAAAGTCTAAAACCAGAAGCAACATCATTTGAAGTACTCGATTGTGTTCAAAAAAAATGCCCTTTGTGTGGTCAAGCAATGTGGAATGAATACAATAATCCTCGACATATAAGAACGTTAAATGGGGTAGTAGAACTACATCTGAAAATTCGGCGATGTCAAAATAAGTCATGTCTGCGGTACAAAAAAGCATATCGACCAGAGCAAGAAGGGTCACTCGCTCTACCACAAAACGAATTTGGTTTGGACGTGATTGCTTATATAGGAGCATTACGCTACCAGGAACATAGAAGTGTTCCCCAAATACACACTCATCTCGAATTAAAGGGTATATGTATAAGTCAAAGAACGGTCACTCACCTAATTGACAGATATGACGAGAAAATTCTTTATGGCTAAAAGACCATAAAAGGTTAAAAGCAATAGTTAAAAATCAAGGACGGGTGATATTAGCTATCGATGGGATGCAGCCAGAGATTGGACATGAGGTACTATGGGTAATTCGAGATTGCTTATCAGGAGAAATTTTACTTGCTAAAACTTTAGCATCATCAAGAAATGAAGATTTAGTAGCATTATTATTAGAAGTAACTAATACCCTGGATGTACCAATTGATGGAGTTGTTAGTGATGGACAACAATCAATTCGCAAAGCTGTTGGGTTATCATTACCTAGTATTGCTCATGGTTTATGTCATTACCATTACCTGAAAGAAGCAATTAAACCTATATATGAGGCGGATCGGAATGCAAAAAAGGAATTAAAAAAAAAGGTTAGAGGACTACGAGACATTGAACGTAGTGTTGCCGTCAATGAAGATAAGGATTTGGGGACTATTATTGAAGATTATTGCTCGGCAGTGCGTAGTTCTATAACCAATGATGGTCATCCACCATTAGAGGCATCTGGGTTAAAGTTACAAGAAAATTTGACGCTAATAGAGGAAAGTTTAGAACGGATGGAAAAAAAAGTGCTTTACCACCACCTTTAGTCAACCTAAAACACCTGATAGCTAAGGGGTTATCTGCGACTGCATCTTTATTTTCACCTGTTATAGTTGCATATCAGTGGATTGATAAAGCTAGTAATATTCTCAATAATAAAATAGGTCTTGATGCTGCTGGAGTTAAACAAAGTTATCAGGAACTATTAACACAAATGTGCCAACAGAAGCATAAAGCTGGTACACTTAGTACCGCAATCGATAACTTTATAAAAACCACTAATAACTACTGGTCTGGACTTTTTCATTGTTACGAAATTGAAGATTTTCCCCGAACTAATAATGACTTAGAACATGCTTTTGGTATGCTACGTCATCATCAACGTCGTTGTACTGGTCGTAAGGTTGCCCCCTCATCCCTCGTTATTCGTGGTTCTGTCAAACTTGCCTGTGCGTAGGCGTAGCCCGTCGAAGACATCGCTACTAAGCTTCATTCTTTTACCGCATCTGATTTAGCACAAGTTGATATTCATACTTGGCTCGAATTACGCTCTCAACTGAAAAAACACCATAAAGCCAGAATTGAACAATATCGATTTCGCAGAGATCCCAAGGGTTACTTGGCTAATTTAGAGGGTCGTCTTCTCTAGTAAGTTTTACCACACTAGAAAGTATTTCAAGAGTAAAGTGGGATGCTCCCGGTGGGGTTTTTCGAGGCATAGAAGATTTATGCTTTTTTCAAGATGAAAAACTCTAATGACATTATTTACATCTAAAAAGAAATTATTTTACGTTCTCGCAAAAACTTACCGCTTATATTGCGTGGAGCATCAGTAGCCAGCCAAATTGCAGTGTCGGCTCCTTGCTCTGGCGTGCGTGGTGCTGATGAACCACCCATATCTGTTTTGACCCACCCCGGACAAATGGAATTAACAACAATACCAAAAGATTGTAGGGCTTGTGCAAGCATAATTGTTGCGCCATTTAATGCTAGCTTTGATAGGCAGTAACTTGGGACATCCCACGACAAGTCTTCTAATGCTCCATATCCGCTTGAAACGTTAATAACTCTGGCATCGGGGGATTTTTCCAACATGGGTAAAAATGCCTGTACCATCCGAATTGTGCCAAAGGTGTTGGCATTCATTGTGGAATTAAGTAACTCACGGTCAATGGTAAGAATATTTACATCCTTATCCGGATACACGCCAGCATTATTGATCAAAACGTCTAAGCGATCAATCTTTTGGTGCAGGGTTTTTACTGCTTCATCGATAGAGCGATCATTAGTGACATCCAATTCGACAGGAATTACCTTTGGTTGAAGTTTCTGGGCCGCAAGTTTTGCGTTATCAAATGAGCGGGAAGTGATGATTATCGAGTAGCCTTTTGCTAGTAAACCTTGAGCGATGGCAAATCCAATCCCTCGGTTCCCACCTGTGACTAATGCCCATTTGTCTTGCGTGGATTCCATCTAATGTTCTACCCTGTGTTAAGAATACTTACTCTTGTTGAATCTGTGAATAGCAAGTCAGCAAGTCATTGGTTTGTGTACCATGATTAATTGAAATTTCTATACAGTAGCTGCTTAATGCCTTCTTTCATCTACAACAGATGTAATGATGCGTTTGTAGAGTTTACGCTGTGTTGACCATTTGTTACATGCTTGTGTAACTGTTAGTCTGTCTTGTTGTGATAAAAGCTCATCTGCTTGACTGCAAGCTAAAATTTGTGCTGCTTTTCGAGCTTGTTCATACTCCACACCGTATTTGACTAATTCTGTATGAAATATTTTTTCTTTTTCCTCGGCTGAGATCAAAAAATTATGCTGCATAAACTAAGGTTTAAAAGATGGTTGTCAAATTACATCTAACCTCTTCTACAATCTCTGTTGTTCTTTCGCTAGAGTGATTTGACAACCAGAGCAAGATAACTTTTAATTTTAAATATTACAAATATTAAAGTTTTTTAACTCTAGCTTAAGAATATCTGAAAAAGTTGGTAAAGATACTGGCAACAACAGCCCCACAATTAACCTATCCACTTTGTCCAATCGGGCGCATCTGTTACCAGTTGAGCAAACTTATCAGGGTAAGTATCCTCAAACTTGAAATCCCGCCCCACCGTTGATCACAGGTTAGTGTACTGAGTAACTCTTTAACTGATTCGACACCGTACTCCACCCGCTCAATCGCCAGCCGAGCGTAATATTTAACCCGCTCCCACCAAGAATCATTGAGGGTCTAATCCAGTAACTAGAGCCTGCCGCCTCACTGTCGCAGCACTGAGCTACCCAGTTCCGCCTTGCACTGTAATGGTAGCGAGCGAGCGCTGTTTCAGCCCCGACAGCTTCTCCTTCCCCCTCTAACAATAATTATCATTATTATGCTTTGGTGATTTTATTCCTTGGAAGCCCCTTTTTCGGCGCTTTGTAACAACTAAGATGCTTGTTGGGAATACTAGCTTCATGAGGCAAAAACCAATTCCCACCATGAGAGAAGTATAAATGATAACTGCAAACTCCGCTCTTGCCATTCCCGGATATCAAATTAGCTCCCAACTGTATGCAGGCTCCAGAACCAGAGTATATCGAGCTATCCGAGAGCAAGAAACACTCGCAGTAGTCATTAAACTTCTGACATCTGAATATCCCAGCTTCAATGAATTATTGCAATTTCGTAACCAATATACTATTGCTAAAAATCTCAATATTCCTGGGATTATTCGTCCTTTATCGTTAGAAGCTTTTGGTAATGGTTATATTTTGGTGATGGAAGATAGGGGGGAAATTTCTTTAAGAGAATACATTAAAACTACTAATCTCTCAGTTGTAGAATTTTTGGCGATCGGTATTCAATTAACTAATATTCTCCACGATTTACACCAAAGCTACGTTATTCATAAAGATATTAAACCTGCAAATATTCTGATTCATCCCGAAACCAAACAAGTTAGACTGATCGATTTTAGTATTGCCTCTCTATTGCCCAAAGAAACTCAAGAAATTAAAAATCCTAATATTCTAGAAGGAACCCTCGCTTATATTTCCCCCGAACAAACAGGAAGGATGAACCGAGGAATAGACTACCGCACCGATTTTTATTCTCTAGGTGTGACATTTTATGAATTATTAATAGGAGAATTACCATTTGTAACTGATGATCCGATGGAGTTGGTACATTGTCATATTGCGAAAATGCCTACGGCATTAGGGAACAGGGAACAGGGAACAGGGAACAGGGAAGAAATTCCACAAGTACTCTCGGATATCGTGATGAAGTTGATGGCGAAAAATGCCGAAGATAGATATCAGAGTGCTTTGGGATTAAAGTACGATTTAGAAACTTGTTTGGAGCAACTGAAAGAAACTGGCAAAGTTATAAATTTTGAAATCGCCCAGAGAGATGTGTGCGATCGCTTTCTGATCGCAGAAAAACTCTACGGTCGAGAAACAGAAGTTACAACCTTGCTGGAAGCTTTTGAGCGCGTTGCCAATGGCAGTTCAGAAATGATGCTAGTAACAGGATTTTCTGGGATTGGGAAAACTGCGGTAGTTAATGAAGTTCATAAGCCAATTACCCGTCAGCAAGGATATTTCATCAAAGGCAAATTTGACCAGTTTAATCGCAACATTCCCCTATCAGCTTTTGTACAAGCTTTTCGTGATTTGATGGGACAAATGCTGAGTGAAAGCGATGAGCAATTGGCAGCATGGCAAACTAAAATTCTCGCCGCAGTTGGCGAAAACGGGCAGGTAATTGTAGACGTTATTCCCGAACTAGAGCGAATTATCTCAAAACAACCACCTGTCCCTGAACTCTCTGGGAGTGCAGCCCAAAATCGCTTCAACTTACTGTTTCAGAAATTTATCCAAGTTTTCACTACAAAAGAACATCCCCTAGTAATATTCCTGGATGATTTGCAATGGGCAGATTCAGCTTCCCTGAACTTACTGCAATTATTGATGAGTGAAGCTGGTTGTGGATATTTACTAATTCTAGGAGCTTATCGAGACAATGAAGTGTTTCCGGCTCATCCCTTGATGCTGATACTGGAACAGATTCAGAAAGCAAGAGCGATCGTCAACACCATTACCCTGTTCCCCTTGGGGGAAATGACGGTGAATCAGCTAGTGGCAGATACCTTGAGTTGTACCAAGGAACTAGCTCAACCCCTGACACAGTTAGTGTATCAAAAAGCCAAAGGAAATCCATTTTTTACAACGCAGTTTCTCAAGGCATTACACGAGGATGCTTGGATTGAGTTCCAGCCAGAACTGGGTTATTGGCAATGTGACATGGCGGCGGTGCGGCATTTAGCATTGACCGATGATGTGGTGGAGTTCATGGCATTGCAGTTGCAGAAGCTGCCAACACAGACGCAGGAAGTTTTGAAATTGGCGGCTTGTATTGGCAACTCTTTTGATTTGAATACCTTGGCGATTGTTTCGCAAAAATCCCTCATTGACGCGGCAACCCACCTATGGAAAGCGTTACAGGAAGGGCTGATTCTCCCGATTAATGAAACCTACAAATTTTTTCAATCCCATGACTCAGAAGAGAGCGATCGCGATGGTGAGATTGCTGTTCCTTATAAATTCTTGCATGATCGCGTCCAGCAAGCGGCTTACTCGCTAATTCCTGAAGACCAAAAACAAGCAACCCATCTTAAAATCGGTCAACTCTTACTCAAAAATATAACTGCAACAGAGCGAGAGCAAAAAATCTTTGATATTGTTAACCAGTTAAATTATGGTGTGCAATTAATTACGGAAATTACTGAACAGGAAGAACTTGCTTGGTTAAATTTAACGGCTGCTTCTAAAGCCAGAGTCTCAACTGCTTACACTGCTGCCACCGAATATGCAACTTTTGGAATTAAATTATTAAAAGTAGATTGTTGGAATAGTCAGTATCAGTTTGCATTAGAATTGCACAATTTAGGAGCAGAGTCAGCTTATTTGGCTGGCAATTTTGAATTGATGGATAAATTTATTCAAACAGTCTTAAATAGCGCTAAAAATCCTTTGGATAAAATCAAAGTATATGAGGTAAAAATTCAAGCTTATGGCGCACAAAATCAGTCACTAGAAGCGGTTGGGCTGGGGAAAGAAGTTTTGAAGTCATTGGGGATTGAATTCCCGGAAAATCTCAGTATTTCTGACGTACAAGCTGAAATCGGTAAGACCATTGCTCTAATTGCAGATCAGCCAATTGAAGATTTAATCAATCTGCCGCAGATGACAGATGAAACATATCTGACAGCAATGAGAATTATATCTAACATTACAAGTTTTGCGTATCAAGTAGATCCCAATTTATTTCTGCTTTTGCCATTGCAGCAAGTTAGCCTGTCTCATCAATATGGTAATTCTCCTCAGTCAGCTTTCGGATATGTCGTCTATGGAATTATCCTTTGTGGATTAGTTAAAGATATTGAATCTGGCTATAAATTTGGAAAATTATCTGTCAACCTTTTAAGTCAATTTGACACTAAAGAAGTAACTGCCAAAACTATTCATACATTTAATTGTCTGGTTAGGCATTGGCAGGAACATATTCAAGAAACATTACAATCTCTCTGGGAGGCTTATTCTATTGGTTTAGAAACAGGAGATTTAGAATTTGCGGGGCTTGCCATCCGTTACTATAGTGTTCATTTATATTTCCTCGGTCACGAACTGAGTGAATTAGAAAAAGAAATGCGAACCTATACCCATGCTCTCCACCAAATTAAGCAACAAGGGTTCGCTAACTACAATGAAATTCAGAGACAGAGGGTTTTAAATTTATTAGGAGATGTTGATGATGTATGTTGTTTGAAAGGTGAAGCTTATGATGAAGATGTCATGCTTCCCATTAGTATTGCAAAGAATGATCTGGTTGCATTGCTAGAATTTTATTTTTCTAAGCTTCAACTGTGTTATCTTTTTGGCAAGTACGAGCTGGCACAGGAATATATTGTCCAAACAGAACAGTATTTAGCTGGTGGGCTGGGGCTAATTATTTTTCGACAATGTTATTTTTATACATCATTGGCACGGCTAAGTATCTTTTTAGATGTTAATCAAGATACACAAACACAGCTGCTAAATCAAGTAATAGATAACCAAGAAAAAATGCGACTATGGGCAAACCATTGCCCCATGAATGCTTTACATCAATTCTATTTAGTAGAAGCTGAAAAAAATCGAGTTTTAGGCAATCAACTTGAAGCGCTAGAATACTACGATCGCGCTATTACGGCCGCCAAGGAAAACGGTTACATCCCAGAAGAAGCCTTAGCTAACGAACTTGCTGCTAAGTTCTACCTCAACTGGGGCAAAGAGAAGGTAGCCGCAGGCTATATGCAGGAAGCTTACTACTGCTACGCCCGTTGGGGAGCTAAAGCTAAAACAGATAATTTGGAACAGCGCTATCCTCATTTACTGCGCCCCATTCTCCAGCCAGCTATCCAGAGCCTGAATCCCCTGGAAACCCTGGCCTCGCTCGCCAATATCCCAATCCATACCTCTACAACAACTAGCCGTTCCAGTACGAGCATTAATAGCATTCTTGATTTTGCTGCTATTCTCAAAGCCTCTCAAAGCCTTTCTAGCACGATTCAACTAGATGAACTAATTCATCAACTCACCCTGATTCTTTTGCAACAGTCCGGGGGTGATTGCTGTGCCTTAATTATGCCTAACCAGGCTCACGAGTTGCAGTTAGTATCGATTGCTACTACAGATACTGTAGAACTGTGTTCCGAACCGCTTGAAGCTAATAAAAATCTGCCTGTCAAGCTGATTCAGTACGTCAAAAACACTCAAGAAGTGGTGATGATAGATAATCTCAAAACCGATCTGCCTGTCATTGATGATTATCTAATTCAGCGGCAACCGAAAAGTACGTTGTGTTTGCCAATTCTCAATCAGGGTCAGTTAATTGGGATTTTATATTTGAACAATCGCACAGCCAGTGGAGTGTTTACCAGCGATCGCATCCTAATTCTTAACTTCCTCTGCACCCAAGCGGCGATTTCTCTGAAAAATGCTCGACTTTATCAACAAGCTCAAACCTATGCCCAGCAACTTGAACAATCGCAACTGCAAATTGTTCAGGGCGAAAAAATGGCATCTTTGGGTAACTTAATCGCAGGTGTTGCCCACGAAATCAACAATCCCATCGGCTTTCTCAAGGGCAGCATCAACAATGCCAAAGACAATGTGCGAGACTTGCTCGAATATCTCACACTCTATCGGCAATATCATCCTGACGTAGCCGCACCTGTACAAGACAAGGCAGAAGAAATCGATTTGGAGTTTCTTTGCGAGGACTTACCCAAACTCCTAAAGTCCATGCAAGACGCAACTGTTCGCATCCAAGGCATCAGCACCAGTTTGCGTACCTTTTCCCGTGCCGATACCGAATACAAAGTCAATGCTAACCTGCACGAAGGGATTGACAGCACACTCATGATTTTAAAATACGACTCAAGTCCAATGAGATTCGACCTGCGATCGAAGTCATTCAAGAATATGGTGAGTTACCACTTATCGAATGCTTTTCAGGACAATTAAATCAGGTGTTTATAAATATCCTAGCCAATGCGATCGATATGTTTGATGAGATGGCAAAAACTCGATCGTTTTCAGAAATCGCCACCCATCCACAACAAATCACAATTCACACAGCAATGGTTGAGAATCAAGTTCAAATTCGTATTCGGGATAATGGTAAGGGTATGACCGAAGAGGTGAAAGCGAGAATTTTTGACCATTTATTTACGACTAAAGCTGTAGGAAAAGGTACAGGATTAGGATTGGCAATCGCTCGGCAAATTGTAGTCGAGAAACATCATGGTAGCCTAAAAGTACAGTCTGAATTAGGTCAAGGTACTGAGTTCTGTATTTGCCTGCCGATGTAAGTAGATGTATAGTGATTAAGGGTTGAAAAAAACCAAATGCTTGTGTAGAGGGACAAATTATTTGACCAAAGCGACAGATTGTCTGTCATCCATCCAAATGCTTTTGCATCGCCTGTTCAAGCAATTTCTACAACTTCATATCACAAACCCCCAAAAATTAAATCCGCTTCCATTAAAGCTTGCAGGCGTGAAAAATTGGCTTTTAATTTGTCGCTACGGTCAAATAATTCGTCTCTCTACAACAGACGAGGTGAGGCGAGAAATTTTTAATTATCTATTTACAACAAAAACAGTTGGTAAAGGTACTGGACTGGGATTGGCGATCGCTTATCAAATTGTAGTAGAAAAGCATGGTGGAGTAATGGAGGTTAATTCCATACTCAATCAAGGAACTGAATTTGCAATTATGTTGCCTTTGTAGGACTTACATAGTCAACTCTCACAACCCACACCATCTCTATCAAACCCGTGCGGGTCTGGTGGAATCACTCTCTTCTCTGCGGTAGGGAATATTAGGGCAATTCAAGCCTGCCGAATTGGGTGGAATGTAAATATCTGGGTAAGACGGATCGCACTGTTGCACTTGCGGCGATCGCTTCGTTGTAGGCTGAGTATTTTTCTTACCCCGTCGGAAATCCCAAGGCATCACCTGCTGCGATTGATTCCAAAATCCCAACTTTTTACTTTATCCCCAGATTTCCTTACTCAGCACGCATCACCAGCAACTATGTTATGTGTGCCACCAAGGAAGAAGCTCAAAATCGCGGATGCTGTCTATGGATGCGGTAGTACTTGGGGTTGCCTAGTAAGTCATTTAATCTGAAATACTCCCTCTCAATCACTCTTCTTCATCTGTCACATCACTATATGCTGAATTGTCCACTGCTAATACAGGCTTGCCCATAGCAGCTTCAATTTTGGCAATTATCATCTGTTGACGCGATGCCATAAAACTCTCAAAGTCGTCCTCTCAAAGTGTTATTGCTCCATAATTAATACGCTGCTTGATGAAAGATTTTGAAAAGTGTATCAGTTTTAACTAGAAACCCTTAATAAAATTAAGAAATATTATGTTTAGGTAAAGATTTGGAAAAAGATGTAAATTCATCTATCTAAAGGGGTAGATTTAAAATAGTTAAAAAAACTTTATAACCAATGCTTAAAAGTCTCAATTCCTGAGAATTTTGACTGAAACAACTATTTAGTGTTTAGATATCTGTAATAAATGCTAAATATCTATCTTTTGGGAAATCACTATTTTTGATAGGACTGCCCTCATTTAACACTAACTAACAAACATAAAATCATCTGCTCTTCCTTCTTTTAAGAGATTTGTAACTACTGTGTTACAGCTTTTAAAAAAACGAATATAGGGTTGAGCCTACTTGGTAATTTATCAAACTTGAAAAACTTTATTGACTTGAATGTGTACGAAAATCAGTATACGCCAAATAATCTTACTAAAAAGCCGATTTTATTAAATGAAGAATACATAAGGGGGTGTAGCTATACGAGTAAAGATTCGTTGCCAGAGGTGAAAGCTTCAGATAATCCGCTAAAAATAGACTGGGAGCAGATATTTTATTCGTTAACGGAACTTAGCCCGTTTCCGATTGGAATTGTATGTCTGCAAAGCGAACAGATTCTTTTTCAAAACGGATTACTAGCACCTTTTTTTGGAATTGATTCCAGCCCAAGATTCGACAAGATTATCCCTGAATTCTATGCCCAGCCTGCTTTATGGACTCAATTAGTTAACAAGCTTAAAAGTGGCAACCTCATCAATAGTTATGCCGTAGAAGTCAAAAAAATCAACGGTGATACTTTTAAGGCAAAAATTTCAGCTAAGGTTGTTAATTACGAAGACAAACTGGCGGCACTATTCATATTTACGAATAATACTGAGCATTTAAAAACCCAGCAGGAGAATTTATTATTAACAAATACTGTAGAACCGCTCAAAGATGTCATTGACTTCACGCACAGCCAACCAAACTTGGTAGATGTTAACTCTTCTATTGTAAGCACTACAGACGGCAATCTGAGCATCCAAACGGTTGAAACTGTCTCCAGATTAGAAGAGCCACAAGTAGATTTACATCTGATGGAACGTGCGATTGCTGCTAGTAGTAATGGGATTATTTTGACAGATCCCAATCAACCAGATAATCCCATCATTTATGTCAATCCAGCCTTTGAGTCGATCACAGGCTACTGTGCCAGTGAAGTAATTGGACGAAACTGCCGCTTTTTGCAAGGAAACGATTCAGAGCAATTAGCCCTTCAGGAATTGCGTAATGCTATTCAAGAACGAAGAGAATGTCATGTCATTTTACGGAATTACCGCAAGGATAATATACCGTTTTGGCATGAACTCTACTTAGCTCCGGTGTTTGACAATTCTGGCTATCTGACTAATTTTATTGGTATTCAAACTGATATTACTCACCATTTACAAGCTCTTGAAGCATTACGAAAGCAAGAAGAACAGTATCGCCGCATTGTAGAAACAGCAACTGAAGGAATTTGGATACTCGATAGAGACAATTGTACTACTTTTGTCAACCAACAGATGGCAACAATGTTGGGTTACACCATTGAAGAAATGATGGGTGCAACGCTATTCTCTTTTATGGATTCAGAAGGGCTGGAGATTGCCAATGCTTACCTTTTACGTCGTCATCAAGGGGTTCACGAAGCCCATGATTTCAAATTTCGCTGTCAGGATGGTTCAGACCTCTGGGTAATTATTTCTTGTGCCCCGTTATTGGACGACCAGGGAAATTATGCTGGAGTCTTGGGGATGGTTACTAACATCACTGACCGGAAACGAGCAGAAGCTGAATTACAAGAAAGCAAACAACGTTTGGATGAAATTTTATGTTCTCTTGAAGATGTGATTTGGTCAATTTCTGCTGATACTTTTGAAACTCTTTATCTCAACCCCTCTGCCCTGAAAGTTTATGGTTATTCTGTATCAGAATTTTTTGAGAACTCTAATCTTTGGTTTGAAGTTATTCACCCAGAAGATCAGCAACTAGTTTATGCTGCCATTCAACCATTATTCTTAACTGACAAGCAAGAACTAGAATACCGAATTGTCAGACCTGATGGGCAGGTACGCTGGCTGTTGAACCGAAGCCATTTAATTTATGACGCTTGTGGTCAGCCGATTCGTATTGATGGAATTGCAACAGATATCACTGAACGCAAACTTCTTGAAGAAAAGTTAGTTCACAATGCTTTTTATGATGCTCTGACTGGACTGCCGAATCGGATTTTATTTATAGACAAGCTAGAACAAGCCATTACAGAGATAAAAAGTAATCCAGATAATTTATTTGCTGTCCTATTCCTTGACCTAGATCGTTTCAAAGTCGTTAACGATAGCTTAGGACACTTAGTTGGCGACCAACTATTGGTAACACTTGCTCAACGTTTACAACAGTGCCTCCAGCCTGGCGATACTGTTGCTCGCTTAGGTGGAGACGAATTTACCATTTTACTTTCCCATATTCAAAGTATTGAAGATGCCACACACATCGCAGAACATATACATCAGGCATTAAAGTCGCCCTTCAACTTGTGCGGATATGAAGTATTTATGACTGCTAGCATTGGCATTGCTTTAGGTACAAACAAATATGCTCAACCTGCGGATTTACTTCGAGATGCTGACACTGCTCTTTACCGTGCTAAAGAGCAGTGTCAAACTGGGCATATAGTATTTGATACCACTATGTATCATCGGGCAGTAACGCTGTTGCAGTTAGAGACTGACTTGCGCTGGGCAATTGAACGACAGGAGTTGTGCCTTTACTACCAGCCAATTATTTGTATGAAAACAGGTACAATTACAGGATTTGAAGCGCTCGTTCGCTGGCAACATCCAGAACGTGGACTCATTTCTCCAGCCGAGTTTATTCCTATAGCAGAAGAAACTGGACTGATTATCCCAATTGGTCAATGGGTACTAACTGAGTCTTGTCAGCAATTGCGGCAGTGGCAACTACAATTTCCTGCCATCAAGCCCTTGACCGTGAATGTTAACCTTTCTGGTAAACAGTTTTCTCAACCTGATCTAATTGAACAAATCAGCCAAATTCTCGAAGATACTAGTCTTAACCCTAGCAACTTAAAGCTAGAAATCACAGAAACTGCAATTATTGCCTCTCCTGAAAAGGCGACCTCCGTCCTTAAGCAACTTAAGGCTTTTGGTTTGCAATTATGTATTGATGATTTTGGGACAGGTTATTCATCTCTAGCTTATTTGCATAATTTCCCCATTGATGTTCTCAAGATTGACCGCTCTTTTGTCAATCGAATTGATAGCGATACTGAACAATTCGCTATTGTTCGGGCTATTGTTACTTTAGCTGATAACTTAGGAATGAGTGTCGTTGCTGAAGGGGTAGAAACAATTGACCAATTAGTACAACTTAAATTGTTACAATGCCAACAAGCACAAGGTTACTTCTTTTCAAAGCCCTTGGCTCAAGAACAAGCAAAAATTTTACTAGCTTCTGAGCAATCTTTTTTCAGCGTATAAAAGCATACAATTAACTCAGAGTAAATAAATGCTAGTATTCAGAAGAAGGACTTGCTTCTGATTGGAATCTGGATCTGAAACTCTGTTCCCTGAAGTGGTTGTGTAATACACTTTAACTGACCGCCATGCTTGTCTACAATTTGATAACAAATTGACATTCCTAAACCTGTACCTGAACCAACAGGTTTAGTTGTAAAGAAAGGGTCAAAGATTTTTTGCCTGACTTTTTCTGTCATCCCACAGCCATTGTCAATCACTCGAATCATTACTTGACTACTATCTAAAACTTCAGTAACAATGCGGATTTGAGGATTGGAATTTGTTGATTGTTTATTTCCAGTCCAAATAATATTGCTCTCTGGTAACGGGCAACCGATTATTGACTCTCTCAAAGTATCAATGGCATTAGTTAAAAGGTTCAAAAAGACCTGATTAAGTTGCCCAGGGTAACAATCGACTTGAGGGAGTTCACCATATTGTTTAATAACTTCAATATTTTGATATTTTCCTTGACCTTTTAATTGATTCCCTAAAATTAAGAGAGTACTATTAATACCTTCGTGTAAATCAACTTTTTTAATCTCGGCTTCATCTAGCCTCGAAAAATTCCGTAATGATAAAACAATCTCGCAAATGCGTTCAGATCCTACTTTTATTGAAGATAATATTTTTGGTAAATCTTCTCTAACAAAGTCGAATTCTATTGTCTCAGATAAAATCTGAATTTTCGATAGGGTTTTTGGGTAGCATTCTTGATAAAGTGAGATTAATTTAAACAAGTTTTCAGTATATTCATTGGCAATGGCGATATTACCATAAATGAAACTAACAGGGTTGTTAATTTCATGGGCAATGCCTGCAACTAACTGCCCTAAAGAGGACATTTTTTCAGTTTGAATAAGTTGAGTTTGTGTATCTGCAAGGTCTTTGAGAGTAAGTTTTAGTTGAGTGTTAGCTGCTTCTAGTTGCGCTGGACTTGGCAAAGCTAGCGCCTGGGGAATTATCGGCACTAATGTAAAAGCTGTATAAACCGATATCAAAGCAGTCAAAGCTTTTATAAAACCAGATAGCCAATAAGTTGGATGCCAAAGCGTCCAAATTTCCATTATATGGGTTGTACCACAAAAGATAATGAAAGCTCCAAATAATAAAAGTATTGATTTAAAAGGCAAATCCTCACGCTTGCGGACAAAGTAAACAAGCGCTATGGGAATAGAGAAATAGGCAAGAGCAATTAAAGAATCTGATATAATATGTAGCCACACTAACCCTGTCTTCCAAAGGTAACAATGTCCATGTGGAATAAATAAGTTATCTGTAAAAACTTTTTGTAATATTTCCAGCATATTTTAATTTTATCTAATAAATAAATTTCAAAAAACATTAACAACAAATTATACCTTCTAAATATAAAATTGTCTCTTCTAGTAAAAAGAAGCAGTAAATACTTCAATTATTGCTAGTCCCAATTATCCCAAAATAATGGAGATATTTTTTTGCAATACTCTTCATGGCTTTTATATACAAATTAATCTGCTCTGTAAAACTTACATAGAGATAGAACTTTCTCTTGTTTACAACCTTAATCCCTGCAAGTAAATCTATTAGTATTACCTATGTTAATTTGAGATATTTGAGATAATGCAGTTTCGACCTGCTGATTTTGCTTGGTAAAGCGCTTTATCTGCCTTTATAATCAAATCTGAAGTTGAGGATTTCCAAGTAGGGATAATAGTTGCCACTCCCAGACTCATAGTGACATACTGATTGATGGCAGACCCGTCATGAATAATTTGTAAATCTCTGACTTGAGCTTGCAGGCTATTGCCAACGTGAACTGCACCAGCCTGATCAGTATTCGGTAAAATTAGAGAAAATTCTTCCCCGCCATAACGCGCTACTAAATCTTGAGCTTTTTGGGCTTGGTATTTTAAGGCAATAGCTACCTTTTGTAAGCAGGTATCTCCCAGAGGATGACCATATTTATCGTTATAAGATTTAAAAAAGTCGATGTCGCATAAAATCAACGATAGAGGAGATTGCTCCTGCGCTAAATTAATCCATTGGCTGTTAAGATAATCATCAAAGCAGCGACGATTAGCCAAACCAGTTAAACTATCCATATTAGCTAGTTGCAGCAAAGTTTGATTTGCAGCTTGTACTTGTTTTTGAAATTGTACTTGCTTAAGCAATTGCCGTAATCGTTGACGCAATATAATTGGTTGAATTGGCTTTGTAATATAATCTGTTGCTCCAGCATCAAAGGCACGATTTATTGAATCTTCGTCATCCAAACTAGTGAGCATTAATATGGGTGTATATCCCCATACTTTTGAAATCATAGTATTGCCCATAGTTAAGCCGATATCAAAAGCTGTCAGTCCTGATATGAAATCATTCCTGGCAATTTGGAGCAACTGCTCACAGCAGGTAAAGCCATCCATCACAGGCATAACAGCATCTAGTAAAACAATATCAGGCTTGACATTCTGGTAAGCAGTTAAACACTGTTGACCATCAGAAACTTCAATCACTCGATATCCTTCATCTTCCATAACTTTACGCAGCAAGAATCGCATAGTCTTGTCATCATCGACTACTAGAATTACAGGAGTTTGCTTAAAAACAGGAAATGAGTTTATAGCTGACATGAGTCGCGTGAAAACAAGTTTCTTTGGCTGATGGTGTTAAAATATATCGTGTTCCTAGTGAAATCATGCTAATTCAACGCAAGAAGCAGCAGAATGCAGGAATGCCGTCTTTTAGGATTTAAATCTGTACCAATCACTACAGTCTACAACTGCTAATATCTTTCGTTTTGGGGTGCTATTCTGCTATAAGCTTCAAACTATTTGTACCCTTAGTGATCTAACTTCTACAACAAAGTTTCAATCTTGTGCATAGCCAGCAGCGTCATTGCGTGTCCATTTTCCAACCGATTTGCGGTGAGAAAATGGGCACGCAATGACGCTGCAAACTTTTCCTGTATTAAGCTAGTACAAATACGGAGTTCTCGGATGAGCTTGCCAACTTCTGGTTGGTTGATAATCAAAGGTTTTTTGATGGCCATCTAGCTCATATCCTACTACTTTATGTGATAACTGATATATATATCATTACATTCTAATCGCATGGAACCTAATTGTAGGTTCGAGAATATACCTAAAAATTTATTTTGTTGCATTCAACTCCGTAAGAGACTATTTATAAAGTAAATCTTTAGAGAATAAGACGACGCAACATAATTCTGTACTTGGCATTAGCGAGAAACGGGATATTAGATACGGGTTTTAGTTAACATAGAAATTCCCCTGATATTGCACATATTGTATGCCCAAGACTTGGAACATCAAGATAGATAACTATATTCAAGCCAACCCCAATTGCATCATCGCCACAGCCCATGTAGACTCGTTCCCTATAGACCTACCGCTAGAACCGAACATCCGCGAACCGAACCGCAAAAGCGCGACCTACAGACAAATCTTCGACTCACTGACCACCGAACCTGGAAAATTTTTCTCTCGCCACAGTGGAATCGTTCTGTCAGCTAATATTACTAAACCTGTCAAGAACAAAACTGAGCTAGAGCTAGAAGTCCTAGAAGCTAACGAGGGAGGTAGTGATGGCATTATTAACGGGGGGCATACAGTTTTAGCTTTTGAGCAAGCGAAAAATTACAACTACAATTTAACCGAAGCCAGAGTAAAAGTTACGATTCACATCGGGCTGACTGAAGAATCAGCCAAAGACATAGCCCTAGCAAGTAATACTACAACGCCAGTAGATTCTCGCTCCAAAGTCAACGCCAGAGGTGATTACAAATTCATCAAGCAGTATTTAGTCCAGTTAGAGAGAGCAGAAGATAGAAAATTCCGCATCGCCTATTACCAGAATCAAAGCGGCGCTCCCAGAAATGCCCAGTGTAATGTCACCCACTTGCTCAAGCTCCTTTACTGCCTCGACAGAAATAAATACAACCCCGACGGCAATAAACGAACCAAACACCCAGCAGGGATGAGTCTTCCCTCTAACATCACAGACGCAGAAAGAGAAAGATTAACCGCCTTACTGCCTCTCTTGACTCATGCTTTGTGGATAGAGCAAAGACTCTACGAAATAATCCAAGAATATATCAGCAACCCTAGAAGAAAGGGTGCCAACGATTTAGCTTCAATTGATATACGTAAAACGACGTTATTGCCTGACAGCAAGTATTCTTTTGGGTTTGGTGCGCCAACTGACTTGGCACTACCGATAATCGCATCATATCGGGTATTTCTAGACAAGGAATATAAATGGATTATTCCTTTTGACGAATTCGCCGAAGATTTCCTGCAACACTTGTGGAATAACTACTTCCGCAAATACTTGGTGTCAGAGAAAACAGCAGGTAATACAGTCGGTACAAAAATCAGCCGCAATCAAGAGATTTGGGAAAGCTTGTATATCTCAGCGCAGAGTTATCTAAATCAGCACTTGGTGAAAATGGTTAACTCCAGTAAATCTAAAGAATTAAAGCTAACACCAGGCTAAAAGTTAATAGGAGCAAAGGAGCGGTAAATAATCGCTCTTACATTACTCTGGTCAAAAAAATCTTAGCCAAGTTTTAAAAAAGAGACAGAAACTGGATTTTGAGCTTCATGTGTTGAGTTAGTGTATGCTTGTTAATGTATTAATCTAATCTTATTTTACGTTCAAATGTCTATTCCTGAAATTACCCAAAAACTTTTAACAGCCAAAGAAAACAAGGGGCTGACTTTTGCAGAATTAGCAGAAGTTCTGCAATGTAACGAAGTATGGATTGCCTCTGTAATTTATCGCCAAGCGAGTGCTTCACCTGAAGAAGCAAAGTTATTAGTTGATACATTAGGGCTTG
>NZ_JADEXT010000033.1:0-89016 GCF_015206985.1 Nostoc sp. LEGE 12447
GCATAGATGAGGGGGAGAAAAGGGGTTGCCCTCGGCAACCCCTTTTCTCCCCCCTTAAAATGATTATCATTCTTGAGAAAACCTGTCTCTTGTTTTTCTTGGAATAATTTATTCTTTGGAAGTCCCTAATGCCGTCGCTCTCCCCGCCCAAGCCGATGATGAAGAACTTACCCGCACTAACGTCAAGCGTGCTGAAAATCTTAACGGTAAGATTTCTCTGCAAATCGCTAAAGTAGATAGTTCTAGTGGTGAAATTGCTGGTACTTTCGAGAGCGAACAGCCATCTGATACAGACTTAGGTGCTGGCGAACCAAAAGAAGTCAAGATTCGCGGTCTATTTTTTGCACGGGTTGAATCGACTCGTAGCTAAATTCTCTAGAGCTTAGATAACTGGCCTGGCATTCAGAACTACAATTCTGTAAACATCAGGTTTGATCGCAAAAGTTAACTTCTTTGCCCACATTTTCAGGGCTGTTTCATTCCTATAAAAGCCTTACAGAGACGAAAAGAGACAAGAGAAGAATTATTCCTTCCCTTGTCCCCAATTTTTCAAGAGGCTTTGAAAGAATGAAACAGCCCTGCCTTTTTTCAGGGTGGTACATAGGTTTCTGACAAGAGGGGAAAGTCTAAAGCCTAATATGCTTGGGTTAGTGATATTTTGCCCTGCAATATCTCCCCAGTACAACAAAGATCAATCTCGCACTTTGTTATGTTTGCTTGCGTAAATATACATACTATTTTTCAAATATTATTAGTTATTTTTAATTGTTAGCTGAATTTCGGTTGAATGGACACGTAATTTTACTGTAAATCAAACTTTTACTATCTAACAAAATTCTGACTATTGTTGTTTTATTTTTGGAAATTAGCTTCACCATTAATTAATTAAAGTTAAGTAAAATCTCGGTTTGATATTTAGTGATTAATTTTATATTTTATTTCTATGTAGTTCTAAAAATAGCTACAGATTATCCCAAAGATAAATAACAAACTAAATACCAACTTCACCCATTTAAATTTTGCGCGGTTGTCAAGCAATTCTATTGGGATTTTACCTAAAAAAAGTTGTTAATCCCATAGTAATTGCTATTACATATAGCGCGATATTTTGTTTAATATCGCACAATCGCAACTTAATTTAAAAGTGAGTAATTGATTGTTAATTTACTCAATAAGTACGGTGCTATGCCTACCACAGTCACCAATGAAATAAAACATGAAATTTGGCAGTTGTTGCGAGAATATCAGCAATCTCGGTCAGAAAATGTTCGCAACCAACTGGTAAAACTCAACTTTGGACTTGTGAGAAAAGAAGCTCACTACTGGACGAATCAATGTCATGAAACCTACGATGATTTGCTCCAGGTTGGATGTTTGGGTTTAATCAGAGCGATTGAAAAATTTGAACTTTCCAAGGGACATGCCTTTAGTTCCTATGCTCTTCCTTATATTCGGGGTGAAATTCAACACTATCTCCGAGATAAAGGTGTCACCGTGCGAATTCCTCGGAAGTGGTTAGCACTCCAACAGCAAGCAATAGGAGTGTCACGTTCTTGGCGTGAAAAGCATAATCGCCAACCAACAGATACCGAATTAGCAACAGCGCTAGAAATTTCTCCAAACGAATGGCAAGAAATTAAGTTAGCGTGGATAAATCGCGCTCCCTTGAGTCTTGATGTGCCAATCCAAGATGGAGAAGAAGGTTCTACTTGTTTGGGAGAATTGGTTCCCGATCCTCACTATCGCAGCTTTCAATTGGCACAAGAAGACCAACTTCGCTTGCAACAAGCATTGGTTCAACTCGAACAACGCACCCGTGATGTCTTGGAATGCGTATTTTTACAAGATTTGACACAAAAACAAGTTGCAGAACATCTCGGGATAAGTGTCGTGACAGTTTCCCGTAGAGTCAAGAAAGGTCTGGATTTGATGAAACAGCTGATGGGTGTAGCAGACGATTAACTGCAAATAAACTAAATCCGCAGTTATGCTGGGCTGTTAGTGTTAAAAATAACCCTTGAAATGTAAAAAATTAGGTTATAAAGGTAACATACTTTGCCTTTGATACAAATTTTAGGCATGTATATTTCCATTTTTCAATTTTCCAATGGCTTTTGAGAACAGCTCATGGGCAGAAATTCAAAAATTACAATTGCAGCTATTTTATCCTTAGCGATCGCTGGATGTGCTTCTGAAGATACACCACAAGCCGTCAATCCTGCGCCGATTCCTAAAATAGTAGCAAAGTCCACACCAACGGCTCAATCCTTTAAGAATCCAGTGATACTTGCCAAACAGGTTTCACAAGTTACTCCTGCATCTGCTAACTTGATTCAATCTACTAATGCTACAGAGCGGACACCGTTAATTCTAGTATCAAAAGAACGGACTGACCCATTTGCCCAAATTTTTGGGCAGACGGTTTCGGGAATGCCTAAAACATCTGGAACTGGAAAACCTGTTCCTATCTTGCCTAAGCTACCGACTGCATCGCTAGCAGGACAAAAACTTTCAACACCTCGCATAGCTTTAAATCAGAAGAAAAATATTGCTTCTGTACCAAAAAAAGTTAATTCTACTTTGACTTCAGTCTTACCTAAGGTTTTGCCTCAAGTTGTCCCCAACCCAACTTTAGTATCTGTGTTGCCACCAGCAGCACAACCTGAGTTAGCAAGGGCAGTTATTGTGACTGGTGTAGTTCTAATTAGTAAGGAACCGCAGGCAATTATCAAAGTACCAGATGAGCCGACGAGTCGCTATGTGCAAGCAGGACAGCGATTAGCAAATGGCGTACTGATTAAACGAATTGAAATGAATGGAGGCTCTAACCCGATTGTAATTCTCGAACAATTTGGTATCGAAGTTGCCAAAATGGTAGGGGAAGGGTCTGTCAACTCAACACCATCAGCTACATCTGCTAATGGCAATCCTATTTCAGTGGCAACGCCCTCCTCAAATCCTCTTAATGTTGGAGCTTCATAGAGATGGAGACTAAGGAAAAAATTGAATTCGCTGGTTGTCCTTTAGCTGTCTATAGAGAGATAGCAGCTCATTTACGTCAAGTTGAAGGGGTAGAAGTGGATTTAATTCCTCAATCATCCCAACAGTTTGATTACAATCAAAGTCAAATTGGTGGTTTGTCCATTTCGTGGACAGCGAATTCTGGTTCACAAAGTCAGCAACAAGTTAAGCAAATTTTGGCTTACTATCAAAATCGCTATATAAATCCTATTTGATTTGTGAAACCTATTTGATTTGTGAAAATTCAAGCCTCAGATTCCCGACTTCTTAGAGAAGTCGGGAATTTTGTTGTTCATAAATCAATACGGTTCAAAGCGCTACTTGTATAAAATCGTGGGTTTTTGAGACGCGATAAATAGCCGTCTCTACAAGTGTTTTGGTCTTATCTGAACTGTATTAGTTCATAAATGACCGAGTAGGACTATGGTGTATGACGACTTAATACCAATTATTTATTAAACTGCACAAAACCGAGCTTGGTGAAACTTGGGAATTTTGCCCCTTGTTTGGGAGCAACCTCAGAGAAAATCTGTATTAGTACTGAGGTTATGGCTGGAGGATGTTGAGCTAGCAGAAAAATGTAATGATTTGGTAAAAATCCTGTCTGGGAGTATGAAACGGAAAAGGTTTGTGATAAAGCAATTGGGTGTGTCTGAAGTGAGAAATGATAGTGTCCGTAGTTGAGAATATTTGTTTTTCCCATCTTTGGAAGCAGTAAATGTCTACTTAAATCAATAGCCCGATAAAACCGGAATGGTGGTGCGTCCCTCTAATCTGGAAGATATTTTTGTGGAATTAACGGGACGCTAGTTAGATTAACCTCATCCTCCTAACTGCCGCAGCATAGCTTCTACTCTGTCCACTCCTTGTAAGTCATTGCGCCGCTTGTACAAGTCGCGGGCTTTTTGAAGCAAGCTGTTGGCTTGTTTGGTTTGTCGTCGCTGTTTATACATCGAACCCATCAACTCATAAGTCTGGGCGTTGTTTTTATCCAAATCTATTGCTTGTTGATATGCCCAAGTAGCAGCATTATAGTCTCCCATACGAGATTGCGTCACAGCTAATCCTAAATAGGCGTTAACGTTATTACGGTTTAGCTGTATGGCCCTACGGTAGCCTTCTTTTGCCCCAGCGGTGTCTCCCAAATTGGCTTTGATGTAACCCACAGCGTAATAAAAATCACTGTTGTTAGGGTTGATGGCGATCGCACGACGATAAGAAGTTAGTGCTGCCTGGTAATTTCCCTGTTGAGCGTATAGGTAGCCAATACCTGAATGGATTTTAGCATTTTTAGGATCTAGACTAGCTGCTTGCTGATAAACTGCGATCGCACCACCATAATCGCCACTATCTACTAACCTCCGTCCTTCTTCTAGTAGTTGCTTTAATTGTGGGTTTTTGGCTTGCGCCACTAATACCTGAGCTTGAGCTACTGAAGGTATGGTGAAGGCAAAACATCCTAGTAACACCACACTAAACACGAATGATGTTGGCTTGTACACAGTAAATTTCCTGAAATTTTAGAGGACTTTTTTCTTGTACATTAAAACAAAAATATGGATTTTTGAAAACTGTATTTATTCGTATGAATTTAGATGTTAATAGTTCATTCACTGTTCCTTTACATTCAGCACTCCATAAGAGAGTTTTGACTGAAGGATGAGTATAAGCTATCAAAGATTAAATTAAGTTATCCTATATAAAACAGTACAACAGCAAAACGACACCTTTCTTAATCAGTATTTATACGCATTTTCTAAAAAATATTAATAGGCACTTAACTTAATCCTATATCTTGATAGGTCAAGCTTACAGGGTTTGGTATTCTATTTAATTCAATAATTTGCTGACTATATATAATTTTTAGTCTTTTATACTACTTTTTTAGAAGTCATCATCCCGGCATTAACATCCTTTTATGGTCATTACACGGTAAGATAAATTTGATCAGTCAAATGTTCCTTTAAGTCCTAGTTTTTGGTGAGGATAATACTAAAGCTGAAAGCGCAATCTCAAGTTGTGCGAGAGGATGTTTATTCAACCTATATTTTGTAATAAAAGTTACAATTTTCACACATTTGGATAAACATCTGAATAATCAATATGTATATTATTTAGGAGGTTAATTTATGATTATAACTACTACTGATGTAATTCAAGGAGCCGTGATTGAGTCATATTTAGGTATTGTGACAGCCGAAGTAGTCTACGGCAGCAATTTCTTACGGGATTTTTTGGCTGGTATTCGCGATATTATCGGTGGACGCACTGCTAGCTATGAGCGTCTATTTGAGCAGGGTCAACGCAAGGCATTAGAAGAATTAGAACAACGGGCACAACGTTTAGGAGCAAATGCTGTAATCGGGATTGAAATTGATACTGGCACAATTAATCTTGACCAATCAGGAGTTCTTTTGCTGATTACTGCCACAGGTACAGCTGTAAGGATGCGTTAGTTTTTATTGGCTATCTAAATTATTTTGTTATAACTTTAATAAGTATTACAAGCTTTTTTACTAAGTTAAAGCTCCAGTCAGATAGATTATTTTATTATGTCAGGAGATAAGTGTATTTTAATTTAAGTATTTTCCTGAATCATATCTAGAAAATTATTAAAAAATAAATACTAAAATTATTGGATTAAATATTGTTAAACAATTGTTAAACAAATTGGAATTTTATTACTAAAGATAGATTAAATAACTATTTCTATTGATAGATATAAAATTATATGATTTAGCTATTTAATTTTAAGCATAAAGATGAATATACCTCAGATAAAGTTTGCGGAAACAGTACTGGAGAACATAAACTATGTCATACGTAAATCGGACAGGTAATGAAGTTATTTCTACTGACCCTGTGGTAGCAGGGCGAGTAGCCGAGTATCATGACCTTGTTCGCTGGGGGCCGATTATTTCGGGTTTACTAGTATCTTTAGCTACTCAACTAATTTTAAGCGCTATAATTGGTGCGGTTGCAGCAGGCACAGTTGAAGGTTCAGGTGCGCCCAGATCAATTGCTCCTAACGCTGCGGGTAATGCAGGACTTTGGTCAACTATCGCTTTGCTAATATCCTTATTTACTGGTGGTTGGGTTACAGCCCGTGCTTGTGGACCAATGAACCGTAATACTGCTCTTCTTAATGGTGCAATTCTTTGGGCAACGACTTTGGCAGTTAGCTCATGGTTGCTAGCAAGTGGAGTATCTGGGGCTTTTGGTGTTGCTGCTTCTAACGCTGGAGAAGTTATAAACCAGGTACAACAGCAAGGTGGTGTTAATGTACCACGAGCAAATATAACTGCCCAACAAGCTCGTGATGCGGCTGCTAATTTGCGTTCGGGACTGTGGTGGTTTGTGTTTGGTTCTTTGTTGGGTTTAATAGCCTCAATGATTGGAGCCGTAACTGGAGCTCGTAGTCCTAGGGCTAACAGTTACAATCCTTAAATAGTTGTTCGACAAACAAAATTTTATCAACTTTAAAAGCACTTTTTTAAGGTGCTTTTTGTTTATTATTTAAGATTGCTATTTGTAGCATCCAATTGATTCTGCCGTTGCCAAAATACGACTATCAATTGCTTCTAAAATTTGGCTTAAACTTAAAACAGTAGCGATTGATGTTACTGGGAGGATATCAACAACTGTAACCAAACTTGCAAAAATAGTTTTTGCTCTGTACTCTGCCATTGGCTCAAGTTTTACAGCCGCAATATTGGTAATTGGCGAACTCTAGCTGGAATATAAGAAAAAACCTAATAAACGAATGTCTATCCAGATGCCTCAGGAGCATTGACAATTAATACTATGCTTTCTGTTCTAGTGGAATATTAATTTCATTTTCAAGATAATATTTTACTTTTACTACTTTATAAGACTACGCAATATTAACCAGATATTAAAAAAAAGTAATTCATTATTTCACTATTTTTTACATACTAAATTTATAAGTAAATAGCAACTTTCGTTGTATATCCGAAGTTGGATACTAGTATAGGATGTTTCGTACTAAAGGAGCATGAATCTATAATATTTGAGTAGCTAAATTAAAAAAGTCAATGTGTTAATACAAAACCTATATAGGGTTTTGTATTGCTAAAAAACCAAGAGTTTTAGTTAATTACAAGGAGTACTATCATGGCAGACACAAGCAAACGTGGTTTTGCTTCAATGGATGATGACAAGCAACGGGAAATAGCAAGTAAGGGCGGACAAGCTGCCCATGAGAAGGGTACCGCCCATGAATTTACATCTGAAGAAGCTCGTGAGGCTGGGCACAAAGGTGGTGAAGCAGTGAGTGAGGATAGAGAACACATGGCTGAAATCGGTCGTAAGGGTGGCAAGAAATCTCACAGTGGCGGTCGTAATCAAGATAGTGATGATGCTGATAGTGAAGAAAAAGGTACCCAAGGAGGCACGCCAGAACAACATGCTGAGGCTGGGCGGCAAAGTCACAAAAATAAATAGACTCATCGCCTAGCATTTAAAAGATTCTCACTTTAATATTGCGGTTTAGGATAATTTTCAACATATCCTATCTGTTAGTATCCCGCTTCTAAGCAACAATAATGTTTTTTAGATGCGGGATATCCTATATGAATATTTTTTCAAAGTCAATGAGATGCAAATTCTACTACTACAGATCACCACTTAAGATATGAACCTTCAATGCCCTCTTCACGGCGGATTTTACCATCTTTCTCAAACCAGGCTATTATTTGCTGTGCTGTCAAATCTTCAATAACAACACCATATTCTTGGGCGATATGTTTCAACAGCTTAAGTGATGAAATTGTCAATCTTGTTAAAAACTTTTCTGGGGAAGACAACAACGCTGCGTCTACTTTCGCTGACTCTTCCAGAGTTAAAAATTGTGCTGATGGTTGCTGTGTTGGTACATCCATAAACGCTATCTCAAATTTAGTTGATTATTAAAGAGGGGGTAGTAGTTTTCACAAATGACTAATGACGAACTTGTACTAAATAGCCACAACGATGTTCGCCATCGATAATCCAGTGGGTGCGCTCTACGGTACAATCTGGTAAGACGGCTGCAAACATTTCTAATTCGTGACCACAGATGCTGGGGAAAGACTCGGCAACGTTGGAAATGGCGCAGTTATGTTCCATTAAGATAAAGCGATCGCTCTCAAAGGAGTCACTGACATCAACGGGGTAACACTCCGCCATGAAGCCTTCCGCTTTTCTCAACTCTACTAAGTTGGCTACACGTTCTCGCAGTGAACCGTTACCGACGCGATCGCGATATTCTTTGGCTTTGCGCTGCCACTGTTTCTCTAAAATCGATTTAAATTGGTCATGTCCTACCGTTTCGGCTAAGGTGTCTAGCAGCGAAACCGCAAAATTTCCGCTTGCATCACCAAAGCGATCGCTCATTGTTCGATGCAAGCGATCGCGTCCTTGACGACTCAGTTCATAAAGATGCTGCGGCCGCCCCATCCCCGCCGCTTGCACTGATGTCGAATACAAAACTAGCTCCTCCGTCTCCAAATCTTTGAGATGGCGACGAATAGCTTGGGGGGTAACGTCTAAAACTTCAGCTAGCTCTAAAGCTGTTGCTTTTTCGTGTTTGTGCAGATACTCAAGGATATCTTGCTTGGTTGAGGACTGGTGGGTAGTCGCCATCTTCATGTGGTGCGAGACGTTTAGCGAACGCCCCAAAAATTTATTTGAAAATTTGACTTTGACAACATTGTTGTTGTTAATTTAGCGTAAAATGAAGATAGATTAAACAACATAGCTGTTGTTTTACTCTCCACCACTATTCTAGCAGCCGTGTAACCATTCCGTAACGGTAGATGGGAATCGGCTAAAGAAACCCCGTCTCCCATCCTTATAGAGAGATTCAAGTTCCGAACACGAGAGATTATTACTGATGAGTGCCACTGTCAAAACCTTAGTCAACCAACCCTACAAGTACGGCTTTGTCACCGATATCGAAGCCGACACTATTCCGCGTGGACTAGACGAGGACGTTATCCGCTTGATCTCCTCTAAGAAGAACGAGCCGCAGTTCATGCTGGACTTTCGCCTCAGAGCTTATCGCCAGTGGCAAAAAATGACGGAACCAACTTGGCCGAATGTCAAGTATCCGCCAATAAATTATCAGGATATTATTTACTACTCAGCGCCAAAACGTAAGAAAGAAAAACTAAACAGCTTGGACGAAGTTGATCCAACCCTTTTAGAAACCTTCGAGAAGTTAGGCATTTCCCTATCTGAACAGAAGCGGCTGGCAAATGTCGCCGTTGATGCAATTTTCGATAGCGTCTCTGTCGCCACTACATTTAAAGAAAAGCTAGCGGAAGATGGCGTTATTTTCTGTTCGTTTTCGGAAGCGTTGCAAGAACACCCAGAACTGATCAAAAAATATTTGGGTAGCGTTGTTCCCATAGCTGACAATTATTTTGCCGCATTGAACGCCGCCGTATTTAGCGATGGTTCTTTTGTCTATATTCCTAAAGGCGTGAAATGCCCAATGGAACTGTCTACCTACTTCCGCATCAACTCTGGTGACACGGGACAATTTGAGCGGACTTTGATTGTCGCCGAAGAAGGTAGTTATGTTTCTTACCTCGAAGGTTGCACCGCACCGATGTATGATAGCAACCAACTACACGCCGCAGTTGTGGAACTCGTCGCCCTCGACAACGCCGAAATTAAATACTCCACTGTGCAAAACTGGTACGCTGGAGATGCTAACGGTAAAGGCGGTATTTACAACTTTGTCACCAAGCGCGGTTTGTGTCAGGGCGTAAATTCCAAGATTTCCTGGACTCAAGTAGAAACAGGTTCGGCAATTACTTGGAAATATCCTAGCTGTGTGTTGGTGGGTGATAACTCTGTGGGTGAGTTTTACTCGGTGGCACTGACAAATCATCAGCAGCAAGCTGATACTGGCAGTAAGATGATTCACGTAGGTAAGAATACCCGCAGTACAATTATTTCTAAAGGAATCTCCGCAGGTAATTCTAGTAATAGCTATCGGGGTTTGGTGAAAGTCAATCCGACGGCGAAAGGGGCGAGAAATTATTCTCAGTGTGACTCAATGCTGATTGGGGATAATGCCCATGCCAACACTTTCCCTTATATTCAGGTGCAAAATAACGGTGCGAAGGTGGAGCATGAAGCTTCTACTTCTAAGATTGGGGAAGATCAGTTATTTTACTTTGCTCAACGGGGTATTTCTTCGGAAGATGCTATTTCGATGATGATTAGCGGTTTCTGTAAGGATGTTTTCAATCAGCTACCGATGGAGTTTGCTGTGGAAGCTGATAAGTTGTTGAGTTTGAAGTTGGAAGGCAGTGTTGGATAAATGGAAGCAAGGATAAACACAGGGACATCGGCGTTCTGTGTTTATCTTTTGAAAGAGTAACGAACCGCGAAGACGCTAAGAGCGCGAAGAGAGAAGGGAGAGAAAATGATTATTGAAAATAGTGAAGTTGTGCTGTCAGTACGGAATCTGACGGCTAATGTTGATGGGACACCGATTTTGAAAGGTGTGAATCTTGAGGTGCGATCGGGTGAAATTCATGCGATCATGGGGCCGAATGGTTCTGGTAAGAGTACCTTTTCTAAGGTGTTGGCTGGGCATCCGGCGTATGAGGTGACTGGCGGTGAGGTGATTTTCCAGGGACAGAATTTACTGGAGTTGGAACCGGAGGAACGCGCTAGAAGTGGTATATTTTTGGCGTTTCAGTATCCGTTAGAAATTCCTGGTGTGAGCAATTTGGATTTCTTGCGGGTGGCGTACAATTCCCGGCGTAAGGCGCAAGGTTTAGAAGAAATAGACGCTTTTGATTTTGACGATTTGATTGAGGAAAAGCTGGATGTGGTGAAGATGAATGCCAGTTTTCTCAGTCGGAGTTTGAATGAAGGGTTTTCTGGTGGCGAGAAGAAGCGGAATGAAATTCTGCAAATGGCGCTGCTGGAACCAAAGTTAGGAATTTTGGATGAAACTGATTCGGGTTTGGATATTGACGCGCTCCGAATTGTGGCGAATGGGGTAAATCAACTGGCAAGCCCAGACAATTCGACAATTTTGATTACTCACTATCAGCGATTACTTGATTATATTGTGCCTGATTTTGTGCATGTGATGGCACAAGGGCAGATTATTACGAGTGGTGGTAAAGAACTGGCGCTGGAATTAGAGTCTCGCGGTTATGACTGGGTGTTGGAAGAATTTGCAGCTGCTGAGGTAGGTGTGTAATGAATATTCAAGTATCTCCTAGTCCAATACCTAATTCAAATGCAGTTAGTTTGACATCGATGTTAGATAGAGATGATTATCTGACTGGGTTGTTAAATCAAGTAACAGCAACTAAAACAGAAGGTTGGTTGCAGGAATTACGCCAAAGTGCTGCAAATTGGGTACGTCACTCAATTATCCCGACTACCCGCGAGGAAGAATGGCGATTTACTGATTTGTCGTCTCTACGGCAAATTCAATTTAATTTTCAGCCAGGCGAGATATCAAATGCAGAGGGTACACCTTTATCGCTGCCAGAAGCACTAAAAAGTCGTTTAGTGTTTGTTAATGGCAAATTTGCACCTACTTTATCTGCAATTGCCAACTTACCACCTGGCGTTAAGGTGAGTAATTTAGCTAGCTTGTCTGCGCATAATCGTGAGCATTTAAAACAGTATTTAGCTCAAACAGAAGGAGCGCAAGAAGTATTTACCGCGCTCAATACTGCTGGCATAAATGATGTAGCGGTAGTGTGGGTTTCCAAAAATGTAGAAGTGGAAACGCCAATTCATTTACAGTTCGTAACTGTGGCTGAACCTTCAATTTTTTCTCTACCGCGTTGTTTGGTAGTAGCTGAGGCTGGAAGCAGTCTTATTTTACTTGAAGAGTATACAACTCCTTCAGGTCTTGTAGGCAATTTTGTAGAGAATACCACACCAGAATTTGTTGGCTTTACTAACGCGGTAACGGAAATTTGGTTGGGAGAAAATGCTCAGGTAAATCACACTCGCATTCAATGCGAATATCTGGCCGATTTTCATATAGGTAAAACTGCTGTAACCCAAGCTCGTGATAGTCGATATACTTGTCATGCCATAACTTTAGGCGCAAAGTTGTCACGGCACAATTTAGAAATTTTGCAAACTGGTGAGCAGACACAAACTACTCTCAATGGTTTGACGATAATTTCTGGTAAGCAGTTGTCTGATACTCACAGTGCGATCGCACTCAATTATCCCCACGGTACAAGTGACCAATTGCATAAATGTATTGTAGGCGATCGCGCTCATGCGGTGTTCAATGGTAAAGTTTTTGTACCCAAACTAGCGCAGTTAACAAATGCATCCCAGTTGAATCGCAATTTGCTGCTATCGTCTAAAGCCAGAGTTGATACCAAACCCCAATTGGAAATTACAGCAGATAATGTCAAATGCGCTCACGGTGCTACTGTTAGCCAATTAGAAGATGACGAAATATTCTATCTGCAAAGTCGGGGAATTGATGAAAACGATGCTCGGAAGTTGTTAATTAACGCCTTTGCTGCTGAAGTTATCAACCAAATACCGATTCCCTCTCTGCGAGAAATCCTTTTAAACACAGTAAATAATCTCAAGTCCCTGACTAATGAGTAATAACGTAATCTACCAATGACTTTTACTCCTACCAAAACCCTTGCTGATAAACTTCGCGCTGACTTCCCGATATTGCATCAGGAAGTCAACGAGAAACCCTTGGTTTATCTCGATAATGCAGCGACATCGCAAAAGCCTTTGTTCGTATTAAATACCCTGCGGGATTATTACGAGAAATATAATGCTAACGTGCATCGAGGTGCCCATTCTCTGAGTGCTAAAGCTACTGATGCTTATGAAGGTGCTAGAGATAAAGTTGCCAAATTCATCAATGCTGCATCGCGTCAGGAAATCGTCTACACCCGCAACGCAAGTGAGGCGATTAACCTAGTAGCTTATAGCTGGGGAATGAACAATTTACAGCCGGGAGATGAAATTATTCTCTCGGTGATGGAACACCACAGTAATATTGTGCCTTGGCAATTGGTGGCACAAAAAACGGGTGCAGTACTGAAATTCGTAGAATTAACACCAGAAGAAACTTTTGATTTGGAACAGTTTAAAAAGCTGATTTCCGAAAAAACAAAGTTAGTTTCGGTGGTGCATATTTCTAATACTTTGGGTTGCATTAACCCAGTGTCAGAAATTGGTGCGATCGCTCACAGCTACGGTGCTAAATTCTTAGTTGATGCTTGCCAAAGTGTTCCTCATTACCCTGTTGATGTACAAAAAATAGATTGTGATTGGTTGGTAGCATCTGGTCATAAAATGTGCGCTCCAACTGGGATAGGATTTCTGTATGGCAAGTTAGAATTGCTAGAATCAATGCCACCATTTTTTGGTGGTGGTGAGATGATTGCAGAGGTGTATTTAGACCATTCTACTTATGCAGAATTACCGCATAAATTTGAAGCTGGTACACCTGCAATTGGAGAAGCGATCGCACTTGGTGCTGCGATCGATTATCTTAGCAGTATCGGCATGGATAAAATCCACGCCTACGAAGCAGAATTAACCGCTTATTTGTTCCAACAATTAGAGCAAATTCCCCAAATTAGAATTTACGGCCCCAAACCAAATGCGAAAGGTGAAGGTAGAGCCGCTCTTGCGTCATTCACCGCCGGGGAAGTCCACGCTAACGACTTATCTACATTATTAGATCAAGAAGGCGTTGCCATCCGTTCTGGACACCACTGCACTCAACCATTACACCGTTACTTAGGTCTTGCTGCAACCGCACGAGCAAGTCTATCTTTCTACAATACCCGTGAGGAAATTGATATTTTCATCAAAGCACTGAAAGAAACTCTCGACTTTTTTGCAGGTTTCCTTGCTTAAAGTTACAAAATATTCAGATACTAATTGTGCCAAATATCAGCAAAATATCTTGCTAATATTTGGCACAATTTAATTATCTGGATTATTTATAGGAGAAACTAAGGTTTTCGAAACTTCTTTTCTTGGTCAAATGGTTGAAATTGACTTGAGCAAATATTATATTGTAAATAGTTAAAATTATACTAAAAGCTTTACGTATTATATTAATAATCATTCAGTCAATCATAGCAAGTTTCTACTTTTGTAAAGCAATAATAAGTATGTATTTTTGCTGAGTTATTAAATAAACATTTGGTATGGGTACTAAAAATCAGTTTTTGTGGTAGTTTTATCAGAAACACCCAATTTTTCGCCCATAAACTTGGGTTATCAAGCTTTATTGGGAATTGCGACAGATATCCAATTGATAAATTTCTATTTGAATATACTATATAGCTTTTATGAAAATGACTTTTATCAATTGAGAAATTTATTACACAATATTGAATATATACATTTGAATAATCAAACCAAAAAACGATTGTCACTTTTTCGCAGATATTAATTTTTTAATAGTATTAGTCATGGAAAATAATAAAATAGTATAAATAATAGCATGGAAAAAAGTGTTATTAATGCCAGCCTTTCTACTCAGAACCTAACTTTTCGTCCAGGTGATACTCCTGTATCATTTGAGGTAACTGTTAATAATGACAGCGATCGCTTTGTCAATTTTCAGGTAGAAATTACCGCCGCCGGAGAAACCCGGAACACTGGATACCGATGGTATCGACTCGAACCAGAGGTAGCAGCAGCTAAACCACCAGGAAGCAGTACCATATTTCAAGTCTTCATATTTAATACACCCATTCCAGGATTTGTCGGTACTGTCAACCTGATGGTGAATATTTTTTCGCCGCAATTAGCACAACAGTGCAGACTTGTGCTACGTCTGAAAATCGAACGAGATAACAGACCAACACACTTAAGTGTCGAATTGCCTGTGCGAGAGTTCCAAGTTTATCCCCGCAATTCAGTAGATATACCAGTGCGGGTGCGGAACTTGGGGCAACAACCAACTGATGTGGGGCTACGTTTTACAGGCGTTGATCCATCCTGGCTAACAGGTAGTGCAGAACGCCGATTATCTTTAGATCCAGGTGGATTAGCAGAAGCCACATTTCAATGTCAACCTCCTTCTGTAGTGCAAGCGCCCAGTCAAAATTACCCTTTTACTATTGAAGCTGTTAGCAATAATGGTTATCCAACCAGTGCTGAAGGCAACATTGAAGTCTTACCAGTAGGTTTTATAGACTTTACCACCACTGAAAAACACCTCAAAACTCCTAGTAAATCGGCATGGTTGCCTGACTGGAAATCTGATACAGCTTCCTTTGAATTACTATTTAAAAACGCTAGCAACCTCAACCAGCAAATTAATGTCCAGGTACAGGGTAGAGACTGGCGAAAATGTACTTTCAAAAAGCTTCCTGAAAATGCCAATCTCCATTTAGGAGAGACAAGTAAGGTCATCCTTGATGTTAAAACAAAACGCCCTTGGGTCGGAATCGGTAAAACTCTTTTATTAGAGGCTAAATCTGAATTATCCGACCAACGTTTAGGGAGTACAGACCCTGCCACGCAGACATTAGAAGTTGAGGCTCTACCAATTATACCTCTATGGCTACAGCTAGCTGCGATCGCACTCTTAGCTGCACTCCTAGCATTAATACTGCAACCAAGAGATATAATGCATACACGTTCTGTAAACTCAATACGCTTTAGTGGTATTGGTTTATCTGTGGTCAGTGGCTCAGATGATTGCACATTAAGACTTTGGAGAATTGCTGCTGACAGCTTGAACCCCGATGACACAGTAACATACGCTGGGCAACCCGTAGCTTGTGACCAACGGCAACAGCCTAAAGGTTTAATGGCGATTACTGATGATGCTGTAGAAGTCTTACGCTTCATGCCATTACAAAATGATCGTGTTGCCGTTGGTCTCGATAATGGTGTAATTGAACTTAGAGATGTACCATCAGGTTTAAAGATTAGCGAACTTCAAGACTTTAAAGATCCTAAAGCAAAAGGCGATCGCGTCTTTGACCTAGCTTTCACTTCAAACTCACTTAACTTATTCAGTGGCTATGGCAGTGGTAAAGTTAGAGTATGGTCAAGATCAGCGCCTAACAGCGATTTTCTGCCAGAACCGCAAGTTATCGACGTACAAAGTACATTGAAACTATCAGGTTTCCAAGTCCGGGCATTAAATCTCAGCCCAGATGCTAAAACTCTAGTAATTGCCGGAAACTTTAAGCGTTTTATCTTGTGGCAGTGGAACCCAACTCAATCCGATAAAAAATTCCCAAGTTTATCAGTGCAAAATCTAGAAAAACTAGACCCATTAGTTGGGCGTGAAGACTATATTTGGGGATTGGCTTTTGTTCCTAACTCCACAGAAAAAATACTAGCAACTTCCGATTCTGCGGGATTCATTACGATTTGGAATTTGAATCAGTGCCAAACTCTCAAAAATCCCAATCCGCAGGAAAAAGTTAATGAACTCAATTGTTCGCCAATAGATCGCTGGCCAGCATCAAAAACATCTGTGCGTAGTCTAGCATTTAGTGATGATGGTGGTTTGCTAGTAAGTGGTGGCGATGATGGACGAGTGGTGCTTTGGTACTTAACTCCCGAACATAAGCTCGACAAAATAAAAGCAGCAGAAGGTAAAACAATTTATCAAAGCGCTAAAAAAATCAATAGTATCGATTTGAAAACTAATCAAGGAACCATGATTGTTAGTGGTGGTGAAGATTTTCAAGTCAAACTACACCGCATCAAATAAGAGAGTCAATGACATGCAAGCTAAATTCAATCCACTGCAAGTTATTATCAACCCACCTGGAATTCAATTTGGAATGCCAGGAGATACCATTGAACTCTATGTTGTTGTAATCAATCAAGGAGACCAAGATGCGGTTATTGACTTACATTTTGTTTTTGACGAAGTATTTCAAAATTTAACCGGTTGGTCTAGTTCTCCCAGAGAAAGTTTAGCATTAGCTTCCCAACAGAATAGCGACGAAGTAAAATTTGAGTTTCAAATTGCCGCAAACACTCTTCCCGGAACCTATGACTATACATTAGTCGTAGATTCACCTCTACATTATCCTCAAGATACACCCATAACCTTCCCAAACCAAATTAAGGTTCTGCTACAAGAACAGACTGCAATTCGGGTGAATGACCCGACATTTTCCATTAGACCTAACACCAACCCCAACAAGCCGCTAATTTTCAATCCTAGTGAGCCTCTGCAAGTAGAGGTTATAGTTGATAATCGCTCTTATCTTGTCGATAGGTTCCGTTTGAGTTGTCCCGACTTAGACGAAGACTGGTTCACAATTAATTACCCCGCAAGTGGATACGAGGGTTCTGGATTGGTGTCGGAAGCTACTGCCCTAGAACTCAACCCTGGCACTAAAGGTCAAATATTGTTGAAATTTCACCCACCTGGAGATACACTCGCAGGAAGCTATTCTCCGACAATCCGCTTGTATTCGGAGAACTCTCCCGATTTAGTACTGCTAGACTTGGTGTACATTCAAATTCCGACAAATTATCGCTTAGATATAGAACTTCATACGATTTTGGGACAAGTTAGCCGTAGTCTAGGCAAATATGAATTATCACTAGCAAACCAGGGTAATATTGTCCGCGAACTGATATTAAGCTTAAAAAGTCGAGACGAAGAAGAACTATATACTTACAAATTTGATCCGACTGAAATAAGATTATTACCGAATAGAAGTGCTGTGGCCAACTTGACGGTCAAACCCAGACCTTGGTGGCGTAAACCGTGGTTTGGGGCAGGGTTAGTGGTTAACTTTCAACTCGACATCAAAGACCAAAAAAATTTACCCCTACCTAACACATTGCCTCAAGGCAGCTTGGTATGGAAACCCCGTCCTTTGTGGCAATTTATTCTGTTAATTTTGGCAATTTTGGGATTATTAGGAGGAATAGGATTTATCCTTTGGCGAATTTTAAATCCCGATCCTTTGAAATTAGAAAATTTTAGTGCAAAAGACTCTCAAATTACTGAAGGTGATGAGGTTGCTTTGAACTGGGAGATTCACCACTATAAACAATTGCAAAAGTTGGTTCTGACGGCTAAAGGTTCCCAACCCATTGAGCCTATTATTTATGACTTTAGCAATGGCATTCCTGAAGCACTGGGTAAGGGAAGTACACCTCTTTGTCAGATACAAGAAAGACAAGAGCTTATTTGTAGTAACGTCAAAACTGGAGTGAAAACAAAAGGAAATTACACTTTTCAGTTACAAGCCTCTTATCAAAATGGTATACAATTATTTTCTCGAACTAATCAAGTAGCAACCCAAACAACCCAAGTAGAAATAGCTGAGAAACCAATTGCTGAAGTTGTTCATTTTCAAACAGATAAACCACAGTATACAAAAGGTCAAAATATTCTTTTAAGTTGGACTATCGCACGTCCATTACTGCTGCAACAAATTCAAATTGGTGGCAGTGCAGATGATGAAACATCTTACGGCGAACCAATTACTTATAAAATTAATCAAGGTAATCTTACAGACCCTAAGCTTAAAAAGCTATGTACACAACAAAATCAAGAGCTACGATGTATAAATATTCCTATACCTGCATATAAAGCAGGAAAATTTGCCTTTCAAATCAAAGCTTTTTCTAATGGAAGTCAAAAAACTAGTTTTAAAAAGACTGAATCTAAAATAGAAATTTTACCAAAACCATTTAGGATTGTTTCTTTCACAATCAACGGTAGCGATCAACCAAATCTGGTTCTCAATGAAGGAACAACTGCTACCCTAAGTTGGAGAGTAGAAGGGGAAAAAGAAAATATTCAAGTTAAACTTTTGCCATACGGCGATGAAGTTGCATTAAGTGACTCAAAGCAGTTTCCAGTTAATCTAGCCTTCCCACCTCAAATCACGCTGCAAGTTAATGATATATCTAATAAGCAACCACCCCAGCAAAAAGGATTTGTAATCACAGTCCTCAAAAAAGTAGTACCTACTCCTATACCTAGCATTAACCCAATTCCACCTAACCCATTTCAAAGCCCCTTACCTCTCAGGTAAATTTTATCAGGCTCTTAGGCACATTCTAAATAGGCTGTGAAAGGTTGCTTGCCCTATTTCCAACTAACTCAATTCTTATTTTTCTGAAAACCTCGATGTCTTCGCCCATTTTGAAACAGGGGTTTTCGTAACGGTACTACCTCAGCTTCATTACTCTCGCGTGCTACCCGAATCAGCAACCCAGCAGCTATTAAGCTAGCAATCATAGAATTACCACCATAACTAAACATGGGTAAAGGTAAGCCTGTAGTTGGTAGAGAACCTGTAGCCACACCAATATGGAGCAGTGATTGTCCTATCATCAAAATCGTCACGCCGATCGCTACTAATCGATGCACTATATTTTTAGCCTTCAGCGCCACAATTAATCCGAGGGTGGCGAATGTAGCTAAAAGTGCTAACAACACCATACTGCCAACAAAGCCAAACTCCTCAGCGAACACGGCAAAAATAAAATCGGTATCCTGAATGGGTAAATAAAACAGTTTTTGTTGAGAAAGCCCAAACCCGGCTCCCCAAGTCTTACCAGAACCCACAGCTAGTAGACTTTGCACCAACTGGTAGCCATCTCCTGTAGCATCGGCCCAAGGATTGAGGAATGACATCACCCGCTTACGCTGATACTCTTTTATGCTAATACTGAGTATCGCCAACATTACTCCGCCAATTGCTGTTCCTCCCAGGTACTTGTAAGGTAAGCCAGCCGCGAGAGCAATTAGCCAAATAGTCATACCGCAAAGTGCTGTTGTACTTAAGTTGGGCTGGGCAAGAATTCCTAAAAGTACCAAACCAAAAATACCCAACCAAGCAAAGCGAACCCGCCAACTGATACGTTCCCACTGACCAAAAAGCCGCGCACTTTGCAGCACCAAAAAGGGTTTAATTAATTCTGAAGGTTGAATAGGAATTGGCCCGATCGCAATCCAACGGGCTGCGTCAAAAGCCTTTTTTCCCAATCCTGGGATTAGTGTGACGAAAATTAATGCCAAAAACAGCAACAAAAACCAATGGGATACTCCCAAAATTTTCTGCAACGGCAAATTAACAATAATATTAAATCCGATTAAAGAAACTAAGACCCAAAGTAGTTGACGCTTAAAGTAGTACAGTCCATCACTCTGACGTGCGTCAGCGACGGGATAGGATGCTGAAAATAGCATTATCAAGCCGACAAACAGCCAAATCAAAGTTAACCAGCGCAACAAACGCGCTTCTAGTGCCCAGTTGGAGACTGAACTATCAAAAATTGGAATCAGGCGGCGTAGATTCACGAGCAGTACAGGTAAAAAGTTAGGAATTAGGAGTTAGAAATAAAACTCATAAATCATAACTTATAACTCATAAGTAAGCTTTGCAACCATAAATCTTAGAGTTGTTAACTTCAATACACCGTTAGTTAAATATTTTTGACAAATTTGGTTGGCTATGAATGCCATACCCTTAGACGAAACAAGCTATGCTTACCATCCCATAGAGATGGCATCACTACACGTAAACTAAAACAATATTTTATACATTAAACGCAGTAGTTTTAAAAACAATTGAGAATTCAGAGAGTTAAAAAATAAATGGTTAGTGCTTCTCTCCCAGTGCAAGCATTTCTTAATTCTCATAATTCATAAAACATAACTCAACGATTTGACGCAATCAACTGCTTGTGTGTCCATAGAGAGGGGAATTTCAATCCAGAATTCAGTGCCCTGCCCGGGTTCTGATACACATTTCAGTGTTCCCCCATGTTTTTCAACTACAATTTGATAGCTAATTGACAAACCTAGTCCTGTACCCTTACCCACAGGCTTAGTTGTGAAAAATGGATCAAACAGTCGTTCCTTAACTGCTTCTGTCATTCCTGAACCATTATCAGCAATTCGGATAACACAGTTCGTTTCAATGACTTCTGTAATAATTGTAATTATATTCGGACTGGCAAGAATTTCTGCGATCGCGCGTTTATCGTTATGGCTTTCGAGTGCATCGATGGCATTACTGATAATATTCATGAACACTTGATTGAGTTGTCCGGCGTAGCAATCTACCAAAGGCAAGTTTCCATAGTTTTTAACTACTTTGATCTCAGGATGATCTACGCTATTCTTAAACCGATTCTGTAAAATCAGCAAGGTACTATCTAGTCCGTGGTGAATATCAACCTTTTTCATTCCTGCTTCATCAAGACGAGAGAAGTTCCGCAGAGACAAGACAATTTCAGAGATCCTTTCGGCTCCTACTTGCATCGAATCTAAAATTTTGGGCAAATCATCTAGTAAAAAATCTAATTCGATTTCATTAATGCATTCTTTAATTTCTGGCACAGGATTGGCATAAAATTGCTGGTAAAGAAGCACAAGCTTTAGCAAACACTGTGTATAATCTTTTGTATATTTTAAATTCCCGTAAATAAAGTTAACGGGGTTGTTAATTTCGTGAGCAACTCCTGCAACCAACTGCCCAAGGCTGGACATTTTCTCAGCCTGAACCAATTGGGCTTGAGTTTGCTGTAGCTCCCGGAGGGATTTTTCCAATCTTTTAGCCTGAGCCTCAGCAATTTCCGCTAGATTCTCCTTAATTTGCAGCGCACTCCGCAGTTGTGCCCTTTGTTGTTTCAGTTCGCTTGTTAACTTTTTGGCATCACCCAAAGCGGTGTTTTGAGATTGTAGTAAAAACAGAAAATCAACTATTGGGTCGTGAATCGCAAAGTCTTTGAGTTTGATACCCAAAGGAGCCAAGCTAGTTGTATCTGTAATCCAGGGAGAACCTAAAAAAAATATTACCTCCTCCTCTGGTTGATACATCATCTGACCCTTGAGCTGCATTCCATTGTGAAGAAACTCTAAAATAAATAGGGCACGAGGCTGCTTACTAATAGCATCAAAATCAATCAGAATCTTTGGACGGTTAATTTGAAAATGTTGCTCAATCAATTTACCAACTAATGGCTCAGGACTAATGCGTCCCAAGACCTCACCAGTTTGTACAATTTCACGATTACGGCTAAATGCAAAGTGGAAGGGAAAAGCTTTCGCCAATAACTCTGGTGAAAGCGTAAGGTGAGGAGGAGCCATGCTGCTACACTCAATTTGGTTTATAAATCACTAAAAATTCATCATGTTCAGCACCTTCATCCCGATTCTGGGTTTGGGTAATATGAACTTCTGTATCAAACCTTGTTCCCAATCCTTTGATTAGACCAATAACCATTGGAGTTAGCCCTTCTCGATCAGAACGATAGTGTAAACTTAGAGAATTTTCCTCCATATCAGTACACTCAAATGATGGGGGCTGGAGTTTAGGAAAGCTAACTCCTACACGAGCATGAAGATTGTCGAGGTTTTCTAAAAACTCAGGCAATGTATCTCCACTCATGTCCAGCATTTCACCATAGCCTTCTTGGGCTGTGTACTGAACCCAGAATTCCCCAAAGGCTTGCATAATTTGTTTGGGAGATAAACTTAGAACGACACTAGCTGCTTTTACCAACTTGTGGGTGATGTCATCGGGATAGCCTTCCATACTGAGGAAAACATCTATGTCCACCTCTGCTTTGTGCTTAATTTGTTTCCAAGTCTCTTCGCCAAAACGACTGCATACCATGTCTTGAATCGCCTTGTTCACTAAACCGTACATGGAAGCCTCCTGATGACTACACCTAATTTTGCTTTGTGAATTTGCCCAAGACTCGACAACTAATTTCTTAAAAAGATTATTTTAATGACAAAATTTTCTGTAGTTATACTTTGAAAATGCTTTATTTACAGATTTAAAATCCCAAAAAAACAAGTAAAACTGTTTGTATTCTAATGCTACAAATCCTCATTGCTACAACCGTATTTTTACTTATTGCTTTGCTAGTTTTGAGGATTTGTAGTAAGGACTTTAGTGCTTACTACAAACTTGTTTACCCATCAATTTAAACTTGACACAATACTACAGCAATGCATCAAAATGCACCCATGAATCAGGATACAAGCTGTATTTAGAGATTTGACGCTGAATTCCATTAAAAAATTGGACACGCGCATCCATAGCTTCTACAATAGCCAGTTTTACCTTGATATCCTCCTCATTCATGGTAATTCGAGGTTCAATCACTGCTGCTAGCTTTGCTGCATGACTATCATCTACATCAATATGGACTTCAAAAAAGATCAGGGCTTCTTTGGGTAAGGGAGTAGCACCAATAATTCCTTTATATAGTTGCGTGTAGAGTGAGCTAACAATCCCTTCGGAAGCATAACAGACAGCACCCAGTGCAGCTAAGTAGCCATATTTATGTGGTATCTGCAAGTAAGTTTCAATCAGGGCACAAGTTTCAGGTGCAGTGGGTAGTGCTGCCAAAGTTTCGTCGTCGATACCAAGGGCGCGGGTAAATTGACGAAACAACTCTGGGTGGGACTGAGTTATATCTCCTTGTCCCATTTCGTCAAAGAGGTTTTCTAAGATGACTAACTGACTACTTTCATCTTCGCAACAAGATAAGATGCTAGCTAAAATCCGATTAAATTCTTTGGAGAATTTGTACATCTGAACAGCTAGTATCTGTACGTCTGGTAAAAATAAATTTCCAGTTCGACAACGGATTAGGAATTCATGGCTCCATAGAGGATGATTAACCGTTATTTCACGGAAGGAATTTATCACTAAAGAAGATGTCTGTGTCATCGTAATATTTGTAGGGCTAGATGAAGTGGTTGGTCAAGTAAGGGGCTAAAAAATGATTTGTCTACTGCGATATGTTCTGAAGTTACACGCAATTCCTGTAAAATTGGCATAGTATTAAAGCCACCAATTCTAAGGGCATTAAAATAATCTTCAAGAGTTTTGTGAATCAATTGGACATTTAACCAGGAGCCATCTCGTTTCCAAATACGACCAGGAAACTGCTGATCTCGCTTACTGAAATAGCCTGCACCCTCAACTTGAAAATAAAACGGATATGCTGCCTCCCGCATATATGGAAAAGATGGATGGGGAACGCTAAATACAAATCGACCGCCGGGACGAAGAATGCGTGCAACTTCTGCCATACATTCTTGGGTTTGAGAAATTGTCAAATAGTTAAATAGAAATACTGCAACAACTAAGTCAATTTCGCCATCATCAAACTGCTTGAGATTGGTAGCACATCCTACTTCGTAGCTAATACTTAAAGGATGTTCTACTTCTTGCAACTTTGCGGCTTCAATCATGCCTTGGGAAAGGTCTATTCCATATACTTGTGCAGCACCACGCCTATGTAATTCTCGACTGCAATAACCTTCTCCACAACCTATATCAACTACTCGCAGTCCACTAACAGGCTCACAAAGCTCTAGTACAGAAGGGCGTGCTGTAAAGTCTGAGAGAGAACTAGGTTCTCCTCTAATCCAGTCTGATGCTGTGTGATTGTATAAGTTTATAGTTGAGTCTTTGTGATTATTTGACATTTTTAACTATCTATTTATATTAGATTTATGTTGCTTTTAACCAATCGGAGTTTAGTAAGAATTAAATACTGTATATGTTTTAACATTTTGCTAATTTAATGCTAATGTTGATTTTACTGATTTTTGTTTTCTGGTTAATTTTGTGTTAAAAAAGCATAGGTTTCAAGATATAACCTAGTTCAAATATTCTAAACTTTTTAATTTCTTTAAATATAAAAAGTTTAATATAATTAGGCTTCATGAAGTTTTCGGAATACTTAGTTAATGCCTATTTCACACATAAATACTTTGAGGTTTAAACCTTACCTTTACATATACTTTACTAATCTGGTTAAAATTAACTCTTTAAATCAAGATAAAAAATAGAAAGTAAACAGTATATTTTACGAAGTATAAGGAGAATAATCTTGTTAGGTTGTAATAGTCAGATCGTTTTTAAAATGAAATGGCTTGGGATGTATGAGTGATTTAAATAATTTAGAATAACCTTGGAAGAGATCATGTTAGAAGAACTGTTAGCCAAGTCAGTAGTGGGCGATCGCGTAGAATACGATCGGGCGATCGCATACTCTCAACTTGGAGATCGACTCTTTGATGAGCTTGCTGATAAAATTGCTACAAGACGACAGTACCGATTATTGTTTGAACACACATTAAAGGCTGAGTTGTTCCAGCAGATCCGCATTGCTGCTGCTGGTTATATTTCAGCGTGTCTGAATAGTCACATAATTCTTTCAGAAGCTGAAATGCTGGAACGACTATTGGAAGCAAGAAATACATTACCGAACTACACCGGTACTGGTCTTTTGATGCCCAAGCGAGAACATACTTTAGCATTTAACCTCTTTCAAAAAAGTGTAGCTGAGGCTTTCTACCAACTAGGAGCAAATGAACTGATTGATGCAGTAGATTTACCAGTCAATCTCCGCATAGTTTATGGTAAAATTGATGCAAAAAAATTGAGTTTGCCCTTCGCTAGCTCAAAATGCCATAGTGATGTCTGGGCAGGTGTTGCTGCTGATGCGACTGTAGTAGTTCTGCCACTATTTGGCGACATCGATAATATAACCATTGAAGCAGGTGAGATGCCGCGCGAGATTGAACTACAGTCTATGCAAGTGATGTCAGACTTCGATGAAGGCCGGGATGTTCCAATGGTTGTCTCCTATACAGAAGCACAACTGCAACATGGCACGATGTACTTTAATGATGCTCGTGGATTGCACCAAACAGTAAGAAGGAAAACTGAAGGTCTAAGAATTTCTGTAGATTTCCGGTTTCGGAGGAAATTCAATGAAGCCTACCGGTTAATGGTAGCACCTAGTCTTGGTGGTGTTGAAGAAGATATGAGCGTGCCTTATGAAGACTGGCTAAAAGTTGGTCAAGAAACGCTAATTGTGTTTGATGAAAGTTGTGAACAAGCCAGGAAAAAACAGAATTCTGGCGCTCCAGTTCCGCTATATACTCGTGGTTATCGCCTTATAGAAATGTTCAACTCTTAACTTTCAGAAATATAAGTAGGGCTTGCTGAATAAGTCTCTCAAGCAAATCTAGAAGCTACACATCTGACAAAATAGTTGTTTCATCGCTCAGTTTCCAAATTTACCCAGCGATCGCTAGCGATTGTGCAAGGGTTTTGAGACTCTCAATGTTATAACCTTGCACTTGTTTGTTTGAAAAAGGCTTAAAACCCTTATCTGGTCTATATTACACTTCTATTCAGTAAGCCCTAAGTAATAAAAAAAGAGGTCTGGTATTAGACCTCTTTATCAATTTTTATCACCCATAGACCTAGATTCATAAATTTTGCGATAGTCTAATTTTCCGAAATAGAAAACAGATTTTTTGTAATATTAATTCTCAACAAAAAAGAGGTCTTTTTCAACCTCTTACCAATTCCCTAAAATAATATTCTATTTACAAAATTACGACAAGCCAGTATTAGCACCTTGCTTACCAGTTGCCAGTTCCACTTTGATAATTTTGCCGCCTGCTTTTTGAATACGTTGTTGTTCACGGAACCAGTTTTCATAGGGAACTAGCTTAGTGAAGTAAGTATTTTGCAGTTCGCGTTGGGTACGAATTCGGGTTTGGCTGGGAACTAGAGCAGTAATTTTAAACAAACGGGACATATTTTGAAAATCTCCTGTAAACTTTGTGAAAACTTTTTTTATCTCAAAATCTTGAGTGCAAATCTTTTAATCATTCCAAGGCTGGAAATCAAACATCAATACTAGACCACCAACACTCATCACTGATAATTTACCAAGATAAGCAATATAACGTTCTAGCACTCACGGTTGATTTCCAGACCTTAATAAAGCCGCACCTAAATTCTTAAGCGCAAACTAGCTCTTAGCTTAAGCCAGAAGAGATATAGTCTAAGTAAACGCCCATTTCCTTACCAGCGTCAGAACCAACCAAGCTAGCAGTTACTTCCTTGATTGCTTGGATAGCTTGCACGGTAGCACCAACGGGAACTCCTAAGGAGTTGTAGGTTTCTTTCAAGCCATTTAATACACGCTCATCCAAAATGGAAGGATCGCCAGCTAACATAGCGTAGGTGGCATAGCGGAGGTAGTAGTCCAAATCACGGATGCAAGCAGCATAGCGGCGGGTGGTGTACATGTTGCCGCCGGGACGGGTGATGTCAGAGTATAGCAAAGATTTTGCTACAGCTTCTTTGACGATCGCAGCAGCGTTAGCGCTGATGGTGCTAGCAGCACGTACCCGCAGTTCGCCAGTAGCGAAGTAGCCTTTTAGTTTTTCTAAAGCAGAGCTGTCTAAGTATTTACCTTGAACGTCTGCGGAGTTAATGACAGCGGTAATTGCGTCTTGAGCCATGTTGTTAATTCCTTATTTCCAACCGTATTGCAATACTTCTGTTTCGGCAGGGAAACAGCATCACCCTATAGCAGGGCACCAACTAGGTAATCGAAGTAGGTACCAGCTTCAGAAGCATCATCACCAGACAGCAATGTAGTAGCTACATTCTTCAGTCCACGGATACCTTCAGCAACACCATCAATAGGGGTTCCCAAGGACTTGTACAGTTCACGGGCACCGATAACACCAATTTCTTCAATCGGTGTAACATCACCAGCAACGATACCGTAGGTAACGAGGCGGAGGTAGTAATCTAGGTCACGCAGACAAGTAGCAGTCAATTCTTGACCGTAAGCGTTACCACCAGGAGACACAACATCAGGACGCTTTTGGAACAATTGATCGCCAGCTTGCTTAACCAGCCGCTCACGATTTTCTGTCAAAATTTGAGCAATCCGCACGCGGCGTTCACCACTGGCAACAAAGGATTTGATCCGATCCAATTCACCAGGGCTGAGGTAGCGAGCTTCTGCGTCAGCATTCACGATAGCTTTCGTGACGATACTCATTAATGGATTCCTCCAATACAAATGAAACCAGGATTTGATTAAACTGGTGAGACTCTAAATTTGGTTTACTGAGTTTGTTCTCTCGTTCTTTTAGACACAACAGTTTGATAACTGCTACGGCTAATTAATTACGAGTTTTCTTGAGTCAACACAAGTACACAAGCTTTTAAACTCAGTTACCTTCCGCAAAACATTTTCCGGCATTCTGTTGAGCATTTATGACTGCTCTTAACACTTTGTAATATTACCTTTCAGAATTCCCTGTTTTAGCTGTAATCTGAGAGTGATATTACGAAAGGTTACAAAGGAGAATTGGGAATTGGGAAAAAATTAAATTCCCAGTCCCAAGTCCCCAGTGTTCAATCTCTACTCAGCCGCCTGTACACTGCCTAAGTAATTACCTATTGGCAAAGATGGGAAGCGGTTGTAAGGCACAACATATTCACCGAAGTAGCGGCTATATTCTGGGCTTTCGACTATTGCTTCTACAGCAGCCGACAAACCACTATCAGCTAGCAGCTGGTTATACTGGCGAATTTCTTCCTGATCTGCGGGTGTACGCCCCAACAGGTGACGGAAAAGGAACTCAATGACCTTGGCATGAGGATAAGGTGACAAGAAGCGCTGACGATAGATTTCGGAACTAGCCAGCTCACGCACAAACTCCCGCACGGAAATTTCACCATTCTGGAGTTTGTTGTCTAGGTCAGTACGGCGGAAATTATCAGGCACTTCACCGCTAAATACATCCAATACCTGACAGTAAATGGCGTTGATTGCCTGTTGTGTTTCGGCTTGGTTTGCGGTTTCTGTTAGACGGTAAATGCGTGCATGTTTACGCACACCCAGTTCTACGGGTTGTCCGCTACCATCGTTGTAGGAACGACCCAGTTCAGCAAAAGCGGGCTTGCTCTTGTTGATACCGTTTGTTTGGGCTGCTATATCTGCGATCGCCTGCGTCAAAAGTGTCGTATCGTTACTAACTCCTACACGTGCTTGCACAGGTTTAAAGCTAGGCACAACTACGTCATCATTTTGCTTGGTCAGCTGGTTGTACAGCTTCTCGGTATTCGGGAAGTTTGCCGCAGGTAGGGTTGGGAAGCGACGGTAAGGAACCGTATCTTCACCAAATACCTGGTTATATTCCACACTATCTACCAAAGCACCAATAAAGGCACGAATCCCTTGAGTAGCCAAAATTTGGTTATACTTACGTATTTCTGCCTGGTCTAATGGCGCACGTCCCAAGAAGTGTTTTGTTCCCAACTCAATCACTTTGGTGTTGGGGTAGGGTGTGTAGAATTCTTTCAGGTAGAGGTTAGAGTAGCCCAAACCTTGAATAAATTCCTTCACACTGATTTCGCCGTTACCCAACTTGCTTTCCCACGCCGTAAATTCATTTTTAGCGATGTAGGGTGCAATATCGCGCTCAAAAATCTGACGATAGGCAGCGCTAATCAAGGTTTTTACTGCAACTTTGTCACTGGTATTGGAAACCAGTTTGAAGATTTTGGTTTGTTCGCGTTGCTTGCTAACACCTTGGTTAATACGGAACTGAATATCTGGTTCTGACCGTTTTTCTGTGACTGTACCCAATGTCACAAAGCTTGGCGTTACTTCCTTCTGAACTTTTGCAGCAACATCTTCACGAATGCTACCAACGCGCAATTGCCGCCCTGATACACCACCGGGAGTCAGATACCGTTCGTAAGGAATTGTATCTTCACCAAATGCCTCGCTGTATTCTACGCTGTTAATGATGGCATCAACGACGGCGTAAAAGCCTTGTTTGGAAGCAATGTCAAAGTACTTGTTGATTTCTTGACGACCATAAGTCGGACGACCCAACAAGCGGCGGTGAATATACTCGATCGCTTTACAAACATAGAGCGATGACCAGTACAGATTGCGGAATACATCAGACTTAGCCAAAGCACGGATAAACTCACGTACAGAGATGTCGCCGTTTTCCAGCTTAATTTCTAATACCTTCGGGCGCTGACCTTCGTAAAGATCGCGACCAAAAACTTGCAGATAAGCAGCTCTAATCACTGCTTGTGTTGAGCTTTCGGAGAATCTGACGCTAGAATTTTTGGCAGCCTTTTTACCTCTTGTACCAGGTAGTTGGTCTAATTTGAACACCTTGGGCCCAAGAGTACCAGGAGCTTCACCCCGTGCTTTGGGATTACTATTTTGGTTATTAATCCCTGCCCCTTGGTGAATCAGGATGCGTTTGGTATCTTTGCCAAAAGGGGCCGGACGGGTGCTGGGGTTGCGAGTTTCTTTCGGGAAAATCGCGCCAAACTGAATTTCTAAGGGGTCATTACCAGAACCGTAAGGATGTTGGTCTGGTAGTGGCTGTTCGTAAGCAGCAAATGTGGTAATAAACTGAGGTATTTTGCGGAAAGGCGCACTGTAGTTAAACAGGTCTTGCTGCGGTCCCCAGTTGCGACATTCTTGTGCTTCTTGTCCCAGACCCCGGAGGTAAGGTACTGTTTCTTCACCAAAATAGTCGCCGTATTCAGCAGAATCTACTAAGGCATCTACCAGGGCTGGCAGACCACCATTAGAAATAATCGAGAAGTATTTTTGCACTTCTTCCCGGCTACTTGGCCCCCGCCCTAAAATGTGGCGGAAAGCAAGTTCGACGACTCGGCTGTTAATAAAAGGCTGGTAAAACTGTTTTTGGTAAAGGGGAGATTTAGCTAGACGACGAACAAACTCCTTCACGGAGATGTCGCCATTTTTCACCTTGGATTCTAAGTCAGATATGGACAAGCTATAAGCACGGGTAATGTCGCGCTCAAAAATTTGCCGATATGCTGCTTTGATGACTTCATTTTTTTCGCTAGCTGACAACCCAGTTTTCATCACAAACTTGGGACGGCGTTCTGCTGCATTAAAGTAAATTTGCGGCAGTTGCAACCCTTGCTGGTCGCTAGAGGGACGTTGACGGACTTTATTTGAAGGTGTGGCTGCTTTGAATTCTGTTAACAAAACATCCATATACTGAGACACAATTGCTGTAGCCTCAGCATCCTTGCGGAAAAAGGAAAGCGATCCGGCTTTGATTTCTTGCAAAGCTACCAGCGTTGCTTCACCAGAGCAGGCATTTTCAATTATTTCCCGCAAACCCCGTGTGTTCACCGCTATGATGTTGGGGTCGCCAGCAACGATCGCATAAGTAGCGTAGCGCAAGAACCAGGATAAATCCCGTAAGCTCTTGGCCATATTGCTGGGGCCATAACGAGCAATGTTAATTGGTCTGAAACCTGCGGGTACTGGACCACTGGGGGATGAGTTAAATATTGATCGTAAATTTTCTAGGAACCCGCCACGACTTTCAACGTAGGTTACAGTTCCTAGTTGCATCCCTTGCTGAACATTAGCACCACCACCAGCAGTTACTAGTTCTGCTTCTCTGGGCTTTTCTAAAAAAGCCATTGGCGAACCACCGACAAAAATCCGGTTGGCAGCGCGAGACACAATAATCTCGGCATTATCTGTAAGCGTCTGGGAAATCTCTAAACGCTTTGCACCAGATGCAAAATAGCTTGCCAGTTCATCTAGTTCACCACTTCCCAAAAAGCGGTCTTGCTGCTCGGCTTGGGTAATTGTCGCTACAGCTAGGGTTTGATATAGTTGCGGACGCGCAACTGAGCTTCCACCACTCGCCTTAACACTCATCGGCTTTGTAAAACTCCCATCATAATCGTTATATATGTTAAATCTGGGTCGCTTTGAGGGTTGACACATCGGTGTCTCTGTGCTTTATGAGCTTGAGAGTATTGCCTGCAAAACTGCCAGTAAATTAACCCAGTTAGCTTTTAGATTAGAACGTTTTGCGTTCTCAAGGCTGGTTTATTAAGAAGTGTGTAGAACCTGTAGCTTAGATACATCCAGTCTCAAGAGTACATACTCTTGTTTGGCTGAGATCAAATCTAAGTTTTGTAACTCAGAAATAAGCTAGGTATGGTCTACTGATGCTAAAAACCTCTATTTTGATGTTTGGGCAGTATCCATTCTACGATTATTGCAAATGTTACAAAATCTTAGTTGAAACTAAATTTCCTTCAGCAATGATCTGTGGACAGTAGTCATTAGTCGATGTTAAGTTGTTTTTGCTACTGATAACTGAATATTACAAAATAACCCCGCCCTGGAAATAATTCTTAAATTGCGGTGTTTTTTAGCATTAGCTATCAGTATTCTTTAACGGGAAAATACTATGCACAAAAGTTCTAAATTTAACTATTTATTCAAGGTTGCCCTGTCTGCGATCGCAGTTATTTTAGCTGTCACTCCTGCAAATGCGCTTCCAGAGCAGAACATCAACACCGTTGTTAAGTGGGCAAAGACTCGTTCGCAACTACCAACTTTGAGATACAACAGTGAAGCCCACGGCTACGAGGGAACAAAAGGAAAATTATACTTTTATGCTGATGTCACTGAAGAAAATGGGACAGTGACCAAAGAAGGAATAACCGTGAGTGGTGACTCAAGCATCAAATTCACCACAAAAAATGCCAAAGCGGTGAAACTGTTACAAAATATTTATAATTCTAATATTGCTAATGACTTCCAGAAGTCTCGGTATGCCACCAAGGTTGGACGTGACCAGTTTTATCGTGGACAAAAGTTTGCTTACATCACGGCGGCGGTGCAAGGTGGGTCATCATTCCAGATAATTCCCTTGAATAAGTTGCAAGAGTTTATAGATAATGCCAAATATTGCCAAACTAATCAATGCGACATTTAATTAAGTGTATTATTAAATTTGGTATTTCATGCTGATAAAGCGACGTAAATTTATAGGCTTGATTCCTGGTTTCGTAATAGCTAGTACTAGCTGCATTCTTTTGAGTTTCAATACCACCAAATATTTAACAGTTAATCGGAAACGGAATTTACCCTTCTTCTTGGGCTGGTATGACCACATTTACAATATTGATGTTTCAACCCAAGTATCTTCTAAAGGAATTGATCTATTAATACCTTATGTAGGAGAAGCAGACAAGGAAAAAATTCAAGCATTTCTGGATACTTCTAAGAAAGCAGGAGTAAAAGTTTTATTAGAGATTTATCGTCCCCTGGTTGAATCAGAAAATATCTTAGGGGTAAAACATTTTATTCGTACTTATAAAAATCATCCTTCCGTTTATGGTTGGTATCTGTATGATGAACCAGAGATTAAAAAACCTACACCGCTCTCTCCAGATTTATTAAAAAAGATATACCAAGCTATTAAGGAAGAAGATAATTCTAAGCCAGTTGCTTTAGTCTTTGCTGACATTAAAAAAATTGAATCTTACGCCGATACAATGGATATACTGATGTGGGATCGCTATCCTTGCGAGGAGGGAGTTTCAGAATTTGAATGGGTATTATCTTACCGAAAGGCACTGTATAAAGTAATTTCTCTAGCTTATGTTAAAAAGAAAAAATTTTGGAACGTACTACAGGCTTATAGCAAAAATCAGTTTAAAAAACGACTACCAACAAAAAGAGAATTTCGCTATATGTTTTACTTATCAGTCCTTACAGGGGCAGATGGGCTGCTATTTTGGACGCACTACCTCTCTTCACATTTCTGGAATGAGTCAGTTTTGTATCCTACTATTCAGGAATTTCGAGATTATGTTCCTGCAATTGTTAGAGGGGAAGATTCAAATAATCAAGTACAAGTAAATCACTCAGATATAGAAGTTAAATTATTCTCTATTCCTAATACTAAAAATTTTGTGATGATAGCTGTTAATCACAATGATACTCAGATTAATCTCACCGTAAAACTACCTCAAAAATTAGCTAATAAATTAGTTACTTTTAATCAAAATCCTATTGCTAAACTATCTGCTGAGGCAGGTTTCAGTACTATTTTAGAGGCTTACGAAGTTCGTCTATATCAAATTGGGATGTAAAAGATGCTTTGATAAGATTAAAGATTTTCCAAATCAATAAAACAGTAAATACTTCAAGCTTTTTGCATAGAAGGGTAATTTTATGGCGTTGCAAAAATTAGCGTATTCGATAATAGATTTGGAGGCATCGCTTTGAGTTAGAGGATAGAAAATTAGAAGCTCTGCAAAGAAATAAAAAGTGCGATTGCATCTTAATTGATTAACCAATATATAATTTACCAAGTTCTTACTCCCATAATTTTCTGGCGAAATAATTGATATGTATATCCAGAAAAGTGAGCAATCGGCATACTTAATAAAGTAACACCACAAAATAACCAACGGCTAAAAAATGATGGTATTTTATCTTCATTACCTCGCCAAATTTCGGCAGAAAAGCTTTTCCAATATACCAAATTAACTCGTAAACTCTCTAAAAAAGGCAAAAATAAACCTATTATAACTAATATTTCTATAGGTAGACCTAGATTGGGAAACAGTAAATCAACAATCAGAAGTAAAATTACAGTAGATATAAATACAAAAGGTAATAAACCTCTTAACTGCGATTTGAGTTTGTGTTTTGTACTCGTTAAATAGCGACCTCTGCCATATCTAAAATATTGAATAAACAAGGACTTCCAGTTTTTTCGAGGGTAGTACCAGGCACGAATTTTGGAGTCAATATATATTGCTTGTTTATTGTGGGAAATTAATCTTTGATTTAATTCAGCATCTTGGTTAGTAATTTGTGTTGTATCAAATACCTTTTTTAATCTCAAGTTTAATTCAGCATCTTCATTAGAACTTGCTTCGATATTATAGCCTTGTATCTCTAGTAAACTCTTTTTCCAGAAGCACCCTAAATAAACTGTATCCGCATAACCTGTATAGTTGGGATTTCTATATTTAGCTCCACCATTACCAAGAAAACTTTTTGATGCAAGGGAAACACCAGCTTGGAAGGAAGTTTGTGCAACAAAACGCTGCGCTCCACCAACATTGTTAGCTTTTGATTCTAGTAAAGCCTCGACACATCTTTCAATGTAGTCAGGTGCATAGTCCGAATGGGCATCAATTCTAATAAAAACATCACCGATACATTCAGACAGAACTAAATTAAGACCAGCCGATTGAATTTTTTCAGGATTGTGTATTAATTTAACTCGTGCGTCTTTATCTGAAAGTTTTTTGACTATTTCTTGAGTACCATCATTGCTGCCACCATCAGCTACAAATATCTCGATTAGGTTAGGATAATTTGTTCTTAAAAACCCTAAAACCAGGTTCTCTATAAAATTTACCTCGTTATAGGTTGGTATGGCTACGGTTACAGAGGGAAAAGTCTTGACTCTAGGTTCAAATAACATATTAGACTTAGCTATCATATTCAATTTACTTTGGATAAATAAAAAATTAAATTACAAGAAGATTTTCATCGGGATCATCATAAAGCGCATACATGCTTTTAAAAAGCACAAACTATCAGTTTTGAAGCTATTAATAGGAGATAGTGTAAAGTATTTCTTACGTAACTCTCTGTGTATCTTATAATGTTTAAAGACTTTTATAGAAGATACACCTGTCGTGTCATAGTAAGAAATTGGAAAATAGAGCAGGTGTGGTTGAGCAATCAAGGAGGCTCTAATATTAAAATCATAATCCATTTCTAAATTTAGCCGCTCATCATATAAGCCGACTTCCTGGAGAAGTTTTTGTGAGAAAATAGTAGACTGGTGACAGATAGGATTGCGAGACAAGAATAAATTTTGATTCCACTGACTGTACTGTTTAATATGTCTTTTTAAGTATTGCTTCCGGCTCATAGAAATAGTTTCTCCAAATGCCCAAATCCACTTTTGTTTTATATAAGAATCTACAATTTTAGTAATTACAACTTCATTAAATAAAGTATCCCCAGAATTTAAGAAAATCACTAAATTGCCTGATGATTTCATTAATCCTATATTAAAAGCATTAGCAATTCCAACACCATTTTGCTGAAATATAGTTACTTGTTTCTCATGATTATATTGGTTGACAATATCGACTGTTTCATCTGCTGAATTCCCATCAATAATAATGTGATTTATGTATTTATAATTTTGCATACTAACACTATCCAAAGTTTTAAGTATACAATTTGAAGAATTTTTTGTTAGAGTAATTACGTCAACTTGAATTTGGTTATGCATTATTTATTAAACTTATAGGGAGTTATTTACCATCGAGAAATAGCCAGATCAATATAATCTATAATAGATGATGTGAATATATGACCTTCTAAGTAATTAAATGTAGGATTTGCACGAGAGTTAGCTTGTAAAAAATAAATAAAGTAACTAAACAATAACGTAACTAAAGTAAGCATAGACAAAAACTTTATTGGTGGTTTAAGGTTACTCTTTCTTTCTAAAGGTAAATAGAAGAAAATTCCTAAAAAGGATAGAAGTATAAGACTCAATCTCAAAGGAAGGTAATCAAGATTGCGGGTAAATAAAAATAAAATTGACTGCAATACATAAAGACATAACATACTTAAGTCTAAACGTTTTTCTTCTAAAGTAAGGCAAGAATTTAAACTTGTCCCAATGTAATTATCTCGTGATAAATTTATATAAAAATAACCAAGAAAGGCTACAAGCACTAGATGAGCCAAAAAACCTATACTCGCCAATTGATTTTTTACAAAAAATGAACTTTTAGCAGCTAAGAAACTAAGTTGGGGAATACTACTAATTCTATCAAAGAGAGATGCGATAGTAGCTTGATTCACAGAATATATTAATCCAAATACAAATAAACTAATACTGGTATATTTAAGTAAAATAATGATTTTATTAAAATATTTACCATGTAATAAGCTATTTACATCAACGAATTGCATGGTTATTATAGGTAAATAAAGGAGTATAGAGTAATGATTTAAAATACTTAAAAGCAAGAATAATATACAAGTTACCTTATTTTTTTTAGAAACTAATGCACACAAAAAAAAAGTACTTGACATGAATTGGCGCATTATAAATGCTTGAAGATAAAATGCCGGATTTAGTAAAATAAAAAATATAAGTAAAGCATAATATTTTTTTGAAACCCCCTTACAGACTACGAAAAATGTCAGAAAATTAATAATAAAAGACCAAAATAATAAGAAGCCGAAATCTGAACCATTACAAATAATAAATAATATAGAAGCAAGCAAATAAAATCCTGGTTCAAATGGAAAATTGGCTGACTGAAAACATTCAATAGGATTATCACCATTACAATCTCGATATGCTATTAAATATTGCTCGGTATCAGCTTGAATATCTATAAGACAACAGAAAAGAGTGACGGTGACTGCAACTAGCAGAAGTATAGAATTATTGAGTAAGCTGTCTAGACTATAGGATTTTGAGTTTCTATTGAGAAATACAAATAAAAGTAGTGGTAAAACTCCAATTATCGGAATTTTTAGCCATATAATTATTCCAACAAATAGCAAAATATACTTTTGATAGTTACTTTTGACAATTAATAAATTTAAACTCATTATCTAATTTTTATCTAATTCTATACTTAAGTATTCAATGATTTTTGAAATAAGCTTAACCAGATTATATGTTCTTGTTTATCCATTCTGATAATAGTAAATAAACTATAAATCTGACCTTTAGTCCAATTCCACATGATTAATGCTTCTGCTTTATTTTTCGGATTAATTGAAGCTTTAATATAGCAAGCAATTACTTGCAAAAACCCTTTGAAAATTCGGAGAATAGATACAATCAACCAAATATAATAAGAACGGTTCCAACGCATAGCAGCAATGTAAGGAGCTGCGGCACCAAAACCATACATTAAGTTAAAAAGATAAGTTTCTGATATGCGCTTTGTGGGGATAAAATGGTAGAGCACACAATCAGGTGTATACCACAGTTGATAACCTGCGTTCAGAATTCGTAAAACTATCTCAGAATCTCCTCCTGCACTTAACTTTTTTCCTTCTCTATCGTTGAGTAATTGTTTATCTAACCAGCCACTTTTCTCAAGGGCAGTTCTACGAATAACTAAACCTGCGCCTGGAATCTGGTAATTACGCCGATTTAATTGTTTTGAAGTTTCGCCGCGCTCATAGGCTGCAAATTTACCTGAATGTTTGACAAGGATGGGCGAAGGAGTTATTTCCCAATCGAGAACTACCTTGCCACCAAAAGCACCACAATTTGGATGACATGCAGCAAATTGTATTGCTTTATCTATCCAGTCTTCTGATAAAAGGCAATCATCATCAACAAAAGCGAGCCATTCACTAGTTATATTTTTAATTCCGCATAAACGGGCGTGAGTTAATCCTTGTTTTTGCTCTACTATCCTACGCAAGTTAGGGATTAGCCGTGAACTAATGTGCTTGTTGACAATATCAGCAGTTTCGTCTGTACAGTTATTATCTACAACTAAAACTGACCAATTATAGATTTTAGAAACTTTCTGTAATGAGATTTTTGTGAGAACACGATCTAATAAAGCTGCATTGTTATAAGTACAAATTACAATATCCATAACTAAAATCCTCCACAAGTAACATGATGTTAAATTGGCTAAGAAAGCTTATTTTTTATCATTCTCCATATAACTTTCATTAGTACTAGTGATGATTCGTTTATGGAAATACCATTCTGTACTTTCAAATAAAAATCGGGATGAATTATCGGAATCGGAGGTTCATGGAGAGGAGTAAAATTTTGCTCAAGAAAAGGATAATTGTGTAGACAAGATTGCTTGACAAAAAGAAACATATTTTGTGCATACCACCAAGGAACATCTGGATTTTGCCAAAACTTCATTCTGAAGCAATCAAATACGATATACCCCTTTTCACTAAAGATTTTTGCCCAATAATTAGGCCACTGACAATTTATATGTTTAGTTCCAGGTTGATTAGGTACGGCTGCGGAGAAGATAATAGCGGCACCAAGATTAACAAGTATATTAACAAAACTCTCAGCCTTTTCAATTGGCAAATGTTCCGCAACTTCTAAAGATACAACTAAATCAAACTCCCGTTTGAATTCCAGTGGTTTTACTAAATCGTGTTTGAGAAAACATTCTTGGGGAATATTTAACTTATTTACATCTACAAAATTACCATCAATGCCTAAAATCTCTTCGACTCCGTTTTGCTGAAAGACAGCTAGCCACGTACCTAAACCACAGCCGACATCAACAACTGATTTTGGTTTAATTAACTCCATCACAAAAGGAACAATTTGCTTGCTTCCTTGTAACGCATTGTCGTCAATATAATTGTAGAATTTTTCTGTATATGCTTGCATTTTAATCTCTTTTTGGTTTCAACTAATCTAAAATTCTCAAATAAGTATCAAGACCAGTTTTGGTTTTTCAAAAGCCAGTGGTCTTTACGAATGAATAAAATATCACATTGTCCCATTGCATTATCCAATGGTCTACGTAGAACATTGACAATTTCATAGGGTTGAAAATCTTGTTCATTCATCCATACTATTGATTCATGCAGTAAAATCATCTCAGATGAGAATTGAAATAATTGCAGTTCTAGTAATATAAAATCTGAAGATTTTAGGACTTTTTTAGCTCCTGATAGAACTTTGAATTCATAACCTTGAACGTCAAGTTTTATAAAATTTGGTTGTTTAATAACTCCTTGGTCAAATAGATTGTCTATAGATACAATTGGTACTTCACGAGAGGCAGTACCAGAATACATCAGACTACTACTATCCAAATCTTTAGTCACACCTATCTGTAATGTACCAGGCTCAGAACCAGCCGCAGCCAAAATAAACTTAATATTATTATGTTGATTGGTCAGGGACTGTAAAGCTTGTACTCGCTCTTCAAGAGGCTCGATCATAAAATACTCAGCATCTGGCCAACTTTGTATTCCTAACTTCGTCCAACAACCTTGTGCAGCTCCAATATCTAGGACTACTTTAGGGCTATAACCACGTTGAGCCAACCCTTTCAAACATAAGTCCATACCTACACCTTGAGCAAGTCGAACAAGTCGTAAGTTAAAAGGTTTTAAGACTTTATTTGCTAGAAATTGTATATTTTCTTTGATAACAGATACCATAATTATTTACTTATCTCTTGTTATAATGTGCAGCATTTAAACATTGAAATACAAATATCTCATATTAGATACATGAATACAAGATTTAATTATCTTAACTTAATAATCCTTTTTAGGATATAGCTATAAGCCTTATTTCTTAGCAGCAATATAATTTTTTATAGCTGAAAAGTTGTAGCTATTACTAATAGCAAACCATATCAGAATAATAGTTGTTTGCATCATTAATATTGTATATCTTACTAGATAATCATTTGGAAGCTTAAAGTTTACTAATACAACCATAAAAAACCATATTAATGGAAACCATAACCATTTGAACCAGAGATAATAAGAAACAGATAATCGTTTCATTCCAAATACAGTTACTAGAAAGGCTGTGAAATATCCAAAATTACCTAAAATTGCTCCTGTTAAGCCAAAATTATAAGCACCAATGGTAATTAATCCTAGTGACACAAAACTGCTTAGTAGCTGAATCAATGCACAAGTCTTAACTGCATTTGTCCCTAATAAAGAGTAGTAGCCAACTGCGTGACATGAATAAAGTGCGTAAATTCCTGTTGCAATACAAAAGAGAATTAAGTATTGACTTGCAGTTTGCTCAGAAAATAATAGTTTGAGAATTAATGGAGAAAGTGTTATGAGAGTTGCTCCCATTCCTAAAGCAACTAATCCATTGATTTGGGTAGCTTGTTTAAGTTGCTGTTCTAGTTGACGCTGATTAACATTCTGCTGTCCAATTAGATTGCTTAAAGTTGGAAGTAAAGGTTGTACAGGTAATGCAGAAAATGAGTTGATTTGTGCGGTGATATCAGTAATACCTGCATAGACTCCAAGCACCTGGGTACCTAACAAGCTACCGACAATTAGCCGATCGCCTCTACTAAAAAGCACACTTCCCAATGTATTTAACCACATCATTAAGCTGTAGCTTCCTACTGCTACTGCTTTGTGTTGATTCCAACTTAGACGCAGGTTCATATTTTGGAGTATCGATCGCACTACCCAGAGATGACTGAACAAACTCACTACACCAATTCCAGCCTGCCACTGCATTAACTCGACTGTGTGACCTCCTAGCAAAACTATAATCAACATTCCGACATTAAGTAGTACGGACTGCATTGTATTAAGCACATTCATCAAGTCATAGCGCTGATGGGCTTGTTCGACACCAATCAAAATTTGTTGCAACAATCGCGCTGCTACTACTAACCCACCAATTTTGATAGCTTGTATAACTTTTAACTGTTGTAACTGACCCAATTTAGGAAATAAATTCATAATCGGTTCAGCACCCATCCAAAGAGCAACTACTGCTAAAGTTGCCAATATCAACATTACCCCAAGAGTGACAGTCAAGGTTTGGGACAGTCCATCAACATCTTTCTTTCCTAAGTCTTGAGAAACAAATACAGTTGTGGCTGTGGAAAGACCCGCTTCAGCTAAAGTAACCATTACCACCACAGCAGAAGCTAAAGTCCATAGTCCATACTCTTCAATTCCCAACAGGCGAATTAGTATAGGGATAATTAGTATGCCTAGCCCTATTTTGATTAATCCTGCTATTGAGTTGTAAAAACCGTTCTTAAGTAAGCTATTTTTCACCAAAAATGTTCTCTTTTAATACAAGCATTTCCGCAAAAATACTAAAATAGTTAAGTTAAATTGCTATCAAGGGATTAGGAAATGTGTATATTGGGAAACTTCACTTCACCCTTACCATTCCGTGGCTTGCCGCCGTAGGCATCGCTACTATTTTTGTCGTAATAACTCTTCTGGTTGTAGTAAATAAAACCGCTATCGGCAGTAACTCCATTCATCACCATTCCCAAAACACGCGATCGCGCTTGCTCAAGCATCATCTTCGTACTCTTAGCAACAGCACAATCAAGCACTCCAGGACGTACAACTAGCAATATCCCATCTGCCATCTTGCCCAGCATCAGTGCATCACCAAACAAACTCAAGGCAGGAGTATCAATAATGACGCAATCATAGTCTTTGGCTGCCTCTTGAATTAACAAAGCCATACGCTGTGAATCTAGCAATGCTGCGGGGTTCGGTGGAATTGTCCCAGCCGTTAATATATCCAAATTAACTAATACTTCTTGAGTAGTGTGGAGAAACTCCGCTTGACCAACTAAAACATTACTTAGTCCGGCTGGGTTGGATAATTTCCAAATTTCTTGTTGGCAGGAGTGACGCATATCCGCATCTACTAATAGGATTCTGCGTCCCATGTGTGCCTTGGCTACTGCCAGATTTGCTGCTACAAATGATCTGCCTTCACCTGGAGTTGAACTAACTACGGCAATTACTTTTAGTGGTTTATCAGAGATGGTAAAATCCAGGTTTGTCTGAAGCATCTCAAAGGCTGAACTTGCTCCCGAATATGGATTATCTCTGACCGGCAGTTCAACTAAAGCTTCCCCACCATTTTTAGCTTTTTGACCCAAATGAGGAATCGTACCGAGTAAAGGATAACCTAATAACTGCTGGGCTTGCTCAAGAGTTTTGAGGGATTGATCCATAGCCTCTAACATCAGAGCTAACCCTACACCCAGTAAAATTCCCACAAATCCACCTAGCGCCAGGTAAAGGGCAATTTTGGGAGAAACAGCTTTTTTAGGAAGTAAAGCCGCAGATACTACCCTGGCGTTACCGACATTCTGATTTACTACTACTTCGACTTCTTGCGATCGCTTCAGCAGTTCTTCATAGGTAGACCTCGCTACTTGCAACTGTCGCTCTAGCTGCTGCTGTTTTTCTTGCAGTTGGGGTAAGACACTTAATCGTCTTTGGGAAAGTGCGTATGCATTCTGCAAAACTGTAACTCGGTTAGCTAATGCTGACCGTTCTACATCCGACTGTACCAGTTGGGCCAGTAGGGTCTGCTTGAGTTCTCCCATCCCCAAATTCTGCGCTGGTACAGATTTTTCTCTGCCTGCATTCTCAAAAATTCGAGTCTCTAGCTGCTTTTTCAGGGCTACTTCTTTTGCTAATAAATTAGCGATCGCAGGATGTTTGTCTGTATAGCGAGTCTGTTCTACTGCTAACTGATTTTGCACCTGCTGGTATTCTGTTAATACCTCCTGTACAGCTTTTGATTGAGTTAAATTTCCCATATCCACAGCCTGCTGGGAATTCAATCTCAATTGACGTTCCAGAAGTTGTGAGCGAGTCTCAGCATCCGTTAAATTTGCCTGAGCTTGGGTAATCTGGTCTGATAAATCCGCGAGTCTGTCGACTCCTTTTGCCGCTTCTTGCTCTAAGGCAATTACCCGATTTTCTTCTTTAAACCGACGCAAAGCTGCCTCTGATTTGACTACCCTTGCTTCAACTTCAGGCAATTGCTTGCTCAAAAACTTCTGTGCCACTGTCGCTTGGGTTTGGTTAATGCGAATATTATTCTCCAGGTAATATCTCATCAGCAAATTCACAACATCTGCGGCTTCTTTGGGATTGCTACTGCTGTAGGAAATCGCCAAAATATCTGTACCCCGGACACTCTTAATTTTGATTTTTTTGAGAAACTCATCTATTTCTAAGGGTATTCCTTGCTTACCTACCAAGTTGAGACTAGTGATAGTTTTTTCAACTATCGGGTTAGAACGAATTACCTCTGCTTCTGTATCCAACGGGCTGCTGAGTTGAGTCACACTGCTCAACTCTCCAACTTGTGCCGAGGGACTTGTCAGCGAAGAAACACGGTCAGTTTTGCTGAAGAGCAACTTGCCTTCTGCTTCATAAATTGGTTTTTGTCTGATAGCAATTAAAGCTGACAGTCCAAAAACAGAGGCAGTCACCGCAGCTATGACTAGCCAACGCCTTTTCAGAATCAGCGAGTATTGTTGCAAATCTGGGGATTGGTCTTCTTGGTTAGAGGGCATGGAATATATTGCGAATATCTGAAATACTTACTAATTTTGCTTCAAAATTTTGGTAGCCCAAAATAGTTATTTGGACATACTTAAATATATTTACTTAGAAAAAATTTGTATAAAAAATATTTAATTTCTCTGTAATTTTTGGATTACTTTCCTTTTTATACATCTTTTTAGTTTTATCCCAGAAACATTATCAAAATGTCAAGGTATTTTTTATCCACTTTCTCTGAGATTTTATATTACTTTGACAAGTATTTAAATTAAATAAAACTTTAACCTTCATATAACCTTTTACTACGGGTATATAAAAGTACACAAGCTAAATTAGATAACTTCTATCTTATTGTATATATGTTTTAAAATTTTTTATTTATCAAGTATTAGTACGTAAAAATATTGCTTGCTCTGGTGTTATTGACTTAACTAGTATTTACGCCTTGATAAAAACGCAAACTCTTGCAAACAGGGAAGATTACATTACTGCATCCTTAATTTTTACACTATTTTATACTGATTTATTAACAGTATTTTACTATGCTGAACAATTTAATACCAAAATTACATCTATATGTCAATACGTATTTTTAAGTAAATTCGTGTTAATTAAATTTCAACTTTATATTGACGATATTCATGGCATCATGCAAATATAAAGCTTGGACAGCTAACCTTAGTAAGATGTATGTAATACATGCATGCCACGTAAGCGCACTGACAACTGCCCTTCCAGTCCATAATATTCAATACCCAATTCTTTTGAAAAACAGAGTATTACAAAAGTTTGTAATCTATGTATGCTTTGAAACAAGAGAGCTAATTTTTATACTACTATCATTGAATCTCTTGCTGCCTTAACAAACAAATAAATACCAGGATACTGAAGAATCAAAAAAATCAATGACTCTTACAAGTTATGTCAGTTCTCCTGCCAATACTAGGTTGCCCAACATAATCCGCAGCCTACCGATATTGCTCTTGTTAGGGGATATTCTTGGGTTGCTCGTTTGTTTAGCGATCGCCCAATGGTTGCGTTTAGATCAACCCTTACATTGGCTCAATCCATTGCTTTATGGATTTGTGTGTATGACACTTGCAGGATTTTATTTAGCAGATGCGTACCATCCAGAGCGGCAAATTGCAGGTTTAAGAGCGCCTGCTCGAATTATTGTTTGTAACATTGCGATCGCGTTTTTCATTTCTGCCCTAATTTATTTGTCAGGTATTGGCAAACATCACCCGGTATTGTGGCGGAGTGTGTTCTTACCTAGCATCGGGATCTTTACCATTTGGGCAGTAATATTGCGCGTAGTAGCAGTGAAATGGGTGCGATCGCACGCCCTTAAAAGTCGTTGGTTAATACTAGGAGCAGGGGATCATGCGATTAAATTTGCACAAAAACTGCTGGTACTTAATCCTTTAGGAAAGTTGACTGTTCTAGCAGAAGAAAATCAAACAACCATAGATTTACCAAAAAGCAATCTGAGTTATCAGGGAAATCTGAGCGATCTGTCGCAATGGAGTCAAGAATCCTGGTCTGGGGTCATAGTTACAGCTCAGATAAATTTTTCCCAATCTCAAGCACAACAGTTAATGCAAATGCGGTTGCGAGGTATTCCAGTTTATACATTGCCGGATGTTTACCAAACATTTTGGTATAAACTTCCTTCATCGCTCCTACAAGATAAATGGTTGGCTTTTAGCGATGGTTTTAACCTAATGCCTGGTTACTTCAGTATGAAACTGAAGCGAGTTGTCGATCTCATATTGATCCTCTTTTTACTAGTATTAGTTGCACCACTTCTGTTGTTGGTTGCATTACTAATTAGATTAGATAGTCCTGGCCCAGTATTGTACAGTCAGCAGAGAAGTGGGTTGTACGGTAAACCATTTAGAGTTTATAAATTTCGCTCCATGTATCAGGATGCAGAAAAGTTGGGGGCGCAGTGGGCTAGTCAACGCGATCCACGGATCACTAGACTCGGATACTGGCTACGTTTGTTACGTATTGATGAATTACCTCAAATATGGAACGTCTTACAGGGTGAAATGAGTCTGATTGGGCCTCGTCCAGAACGGCCAGAATTTGATGTCAAACTCAAACAAGCCATTCCCTACTATGAAGTACGCTATTTGGTAAAACCGGGAATTACAGGCTGGGCACAGGTTATGTATCCATACGGAGCATCTATTGAAGATGCTTACGAAAAGCTTTCTTACGATCTGTATTACATCAAAAATTATTCCATTTGGTTAGATTTAGCGATCGCCTTCAAAACGATTCGAGTTGTTTTGTTAGGTAAAGGTAGATAAGGAAAAGGAAATGAAAAAGAAAATATTGGTAACTGGCGGTGCTGGTTACATTGGCTCCCATGTAGTTCGTCAATTGGGGGAAGGTGGTTATGATGTCGTGGTTTACGACAACTGCTCTACAAGTTCACCAGCATCCGTACTACACGGGAAATTAATTATTGGCGATTTAGTAGACACCGGGCATCTTTATCAAGTTTTTGCCCAGCATGAATTCAGCGCAGTCTTACACTTTGCCGCTAGTCTGATTGTTCCAGAATCAGTAGCTCATCCACTCGATTACTATGCGAACAACACCCGCAACACTTTAAATTTGCTGCGCTGCTGTAGCGTAATGGGTGTTAACAAGTTCATTTTCTCCAGCACAGCAGCAGTGTATGGGGAAGTAGAAGAAAATCCTGTTACTGAGTTGAACCCTACACAGCCGATTAATCCTTACGGACGTTCCAAGTTGATGAGTGAATGGCTGATCCAGGACTATGCAGCAGCATCTTCAATGCGCTACGTAATTCTACGTTACTTTAATGTAGCAGGTTCCGAACCACGTGGACTATTGGGGCAAATGTCACCGAATGCCACTCACTTGATTCGGGCTGCTTGTGATGCGGCACTCAAGCGTAAGCCAGAAGTACGAATTTTTGGTACTGATTTTCCTACGCCTGATGGAACCGCAATCCGAGACTATATCCACGTAGAGGATTTGGCGACTGCTCATTTAGATGCTTTAGATTACTTAGAAAAAAGAGGTGAAAGCCAAATTTTCAACTGCGGTTATGGGCAAGGATACAGCGTGCGACAAGTTATTGAGAGAGTCAAGGCTATTTCTGGTGTCGATTTTCCCGTTATTGCCGCACCACGTCGTCCGGGCGATCCTGCCTGTGTTGAAGCTTGTGCTGATAAAATCCGTAGAGTTTTGGGTTGGCAACCAAAGCACAATGATTTAGACGAAATTATCGACACAACTATTACTTGGGAAAAACATAAGAGTAACTTGGCAAGACAAAGGCATCTAAATATGGCATACGCATAATTAAAACTTGGCACCTAATTAACCTTCTTTTTGGAATTTAGATAACTTGAATTCGACGGCTCATATAGTGTCCCTATAATTGACTCAATCAAAAAATTTCCACGTTTAGATAGGCATTATTTTTAAATAAAGGCACGCAATTACTTATGTTAAAGGCGGCTGATAATTCAAAATCTAACTCAAAACCTTTTTCAATCAACTCTTTACCCGAACTGCATTTTTTCAAGTACTCTAGTAAATCCTGCTGAAAAGCCTGAAATGTTGTCACAGCAACTTCAGCTTCTGGTGATAGATTGCCATCTAAATAACTAAGAATTGCCCCAGCACCAATTAAATCTTCAAATGCAGGACGTAAACTACCATCTTCTTTCCACCTCTCACCGGCAGGAATTACAGCGATTTTGTCGCCATACTTTTGAGCAAACTGCGCTACAGCTTGGCAATTTCGCAAGCAACCAGCCAAAGTTGGTGTATTTCCTGTATGTAAAGTCAGAAATGAACCATTAGGTGATGGTAAAACTAGTCTGGTTCCAGCAGGAATTTCAGCTACCGATTTTGGCGAGAGAGAATATCCAGTTGTAGTCCAACGTTGTCTATGACTTGCCAATTCTGCTTGTACTGACTTGGCATAATCTATGGCTGATTCATCTCTATATGCGTAGGGAAAAATTATCGCGCCGTTGTTGGTGGCAATTTCTACACAAGTAGAAAAAGAGAGAATATCAACTATCACAACTACATCACTGATGGGAGCAAGTTCAGCAACTCCTTGTGAACCCCATTCACAGCGTAAATTGAACTCTGATTGGTTATAAATCATTGGAGCGGCAAAAGACAATATGATAAAAATCAAACCATAGATAAGTAAAGCAGTGTAAATTCTTAAAGGTTTGTAGTCATCTACGAGTACCTAAAGAAGATATTGTATTAGGATTTCATGCTCCTTATAAACGCGAATTTACTGACTTTGCTGTTGGATAAGTAGTAGAAAATAAGCAATAGTAATCTTTGCTCTAATCATCCACTATCCGCTAAACTCAGAAATGCTGCGTTATTCCTCATCATGTCCGATTCCCAAACCGTTAGTGCTGCTGTTGCCAAACTCTACAATACATATCCGTTTCCGCCGGAAGCCCTGTTGGATGAACCACCACCAGGCTATAACTGGCGCTGGAACTGGCTAGCTGCTCATAATTTTTGCACAGGTCAAAAACCCCAAAGGCAAGATATTCGGATTTTAGATGCAGGTTGCGGTACAGGGGTAAGTACAGAGTACCTGGTTCATCTCAATCTCCAGGCTTCTGTTGTGGGGATTGATCTCAGTACTGGGGCTTTGGATGTAGCAAAAGAACGTTGCCAGCGTTCTGGTGCTAACCGTGTTGAGTTTCATCACCTCAGCTTGTTTGATGTGGAACAGTTACCAGGTAAGTTTAATTTAATTAACTGTGTTGGCGTTTTGCACCATACCTCCGATCCAATTCGCGGTATTCAAGCTTTGGCGCAGAAGTTAGCCCCAGGCGGCTTAATGCACATTTTTGTGTACGGAGAGTTGGGACGCTGGGAAATTCAACTCATGCAAAAAGCGATCGCACTTCTGCAAGGTGACAAAAAAGGCGACTACCGCGATGGTGTCCAAGTTGGGCGAAAAATATTTGCTTCTCTACCAGAAAATAACCGAATTGTCAAATACGATAAACAGCGTTGGTCATTGGAAAACCACAAGGATGAAAACTTTGCGGATATGTACGTTCATCCCCAGGAAATTGACTACAACATTGAGACGCTGTTTGAATTAATTGATGCTTCAGGATTGGAGTTTATTGGTTTCTCAAATCCGAGTTTTTGGGATTTGGAGAGACTTTTGGGCAAAACACCAGAGTTAGTAGAACGGGCAAAAGGATTGAGCGATCGCCAGCTTTATCGCCTGATAGAATTACTAGATCCAGAAGTAACTCATTATGAGTTTTTCCTTGGCCGTCCTCCCTTAGTTAAAACTGACTGGTCAGACGACAAAGCTTTATTAGCAGCGATTCCCGAACTTAATCCTTGTATTGAAGGATTTCCCAGTCAATGCTTCTTTAACTACAATTACCAGATTGTTAATTTATCTGAACCAGAGTTTGAATTTATGCAAAAGTGTGATGCGAATTCAACGGTTGCAGAAATTTTGGTTGATGTGCAACTGGGATTAGATGAAGTAAGAAAACTTCTTCAGCAGCAACTGATATTATTAACACCTGCTTAATCGGCCTCCAATTCAACACTGGCTTAATAAAAGCAATTTATACTTATGGTGATGAGCGATCGCCCATCACCACTTTTGGTAAATTAATGTAGATTAGGAAAGTGCCTAACAAACGGGTATTCTAAATCCCAAAAGTTGGAGTTTTCTGAAATTCAGCAGTGGTGCGCTGCTTAATGACAAGCCGCTACTCTCCGATTTCTGATTTGCGGTACGCCCATACACTCCTCAAGCACCAGTTGATTTTATTGACACCCAATTACTTCAAACACCAAGATGCTATGTAACGACTTTGGAGGACAATACTCTACTCAAAAAAGCTGGAATTGGAAGAAATTTTGAATTTTTAGGCAGCTATTATTCGATTATTGACCCACACAGTCTTTTACATCATCAGCCGCTCTCTCGCTTCTGGAAGCGCGATTTTACTGACTGTGTAACGTTGCCAAGAAGTTAATTGTTTTTTCCTAAAGTATTGTTACCGGATCGTGATATGATTCAGCTGACTGAATGTGCAGTCATCATAATTTAACTGTACTGGTTTCAAGTCTCGTGAGCTTGTCAGACGAATCAATTGCGCCCACTCCGACAACGCAACAAGATGCTAAAACTGATTCTGGAGACACAGAATCAGGTAACTCTATGCAAGAGTTTTATCAACTCTTCCAGCGATTGTTGGTAATCACGCTTGTCTTGACGGGGGTTATTTTTATCTCTGTGTGGATTTTTTATTCCTTAAACATTGCCCTAAATTATTTAATTGGGGCGTGTACAGGTGTGGTTTACTTAAAAATGTTGGCTAGAGACGTTGAGCAACTTGGTAGTGAAAAAACCAGTTTGAGCAAAACTCGTTTTGCTCTATTTATGGGAGTCATGATCGTGGCAACTCAATGGCGTGAGCTACAGATTTTGCCCATATTTTTGGGATTTTTAACTTACAAAGCCACGCTCCTCGTCTATATGGTGCAAATTGCGTTCATTCCTGATTCTTAAAAAGTCAGGCTCACAAAGATAGTAATCCCATCCTCGATCGTTGGGGAAAATGCTTGAAGAATGCAAATGCTTAGTGTCTTAAACGCCTTTAATTCTTTTCCCCTCGCCGAATTAGAAGTAGGTCATCATTTCTACTGGCAGTTGGGCAATCTTAAAATTCATGGGCAAGTTTTTCTCACCTCATGGTTTGTGATTAGCATTTTAGTAGTGGCTTCAATAGCTGCTACTCGCAACGCACAAAGAATTCCCAAGGGCATCCAGAATTTGATGGAATACGCCCTAGAATTTATTCGTGATTTGGCCAAAAACCAACTTGGTGAGAAAGAGTACCGCCCTTGGGTGCCATTTATTGGCACATTATTCTTGTTTATTTTCGTATCGAACTGGTCAGGTGCGCTAATTCCCTGGAAGCTCATCAAGCTACCTTCAGGCGAATTGGCAGCTCCTACCAATGACATCAATACGACTGTTGCATTGGCACTGCTAACTTCATTAGCGTATTTTTACGCGGGTTTTAGCAAGCGGGGTTTAGGCTACTTTAAGAAATATATAGAGCCAACACCCGTTTTGTTGCCGATCGCAATTCTCGAAGATTTCACCAAGCCCCTCTCCCTAAGCTTCCGGCTATTTGGTAATATTTTGGCGGATGAATTGGTAGTCGCGGTGTTGGTGCTGCTAGTTCCTCTATTTGTACCTCTGCCTGTAATGGCCTTGGGTTTATTTACCAGCGCCATTCAAGCCCTGGTTTTTGCCACCCTAGCCGGAGCATACATTCATGAGGCAATGGAGGGGCATGGCGGAGATGAGCATGAGGAGCATTAAACTTCTCAGTTGATAGCACAGTTTCAAGAGCATATTCGCTCAAAACATCGCAAAGCGCGATCAAAGAACTCATGTGCAGCGTGAAAACCACGTTTCTAATCGTTAACGTACTTTTGTTAGTTTTGTAATCAAAGCAAGGAAAATCAACATGGATCCATTAGTTCAGGCTGCTTCAGTTCTCGCTGCTGCTTTAGCGATTGGTTTAGCTGCAATTGGCCCTGGTATTGGTCAAGGTAACGCTGCTGGACAAGCAGTAGAAGGTATTGCTCGTCAACCTGAAGCAGAAGGAAAAATTCGCGGTACTCTGCTATTAACCTTGGCATTCATGGAATCTTTGACTATCTATGGTCTAGTAATTGCCCTGGTATTGCTGTTCGCTAACCCCTTCGGCTAATACCTGAAAATTTTTGTGAGTGTGGAGACGTGAATCATCACGCCTCTACAATCAAAACGTTTTGGGTATCTCAATAGTTATAATGTTCAGTTGACCCTTGTTGGCTATGGGTCTCTAAAATATGAAAGGTTGGATGATGTTGCTAGCCATGAAAACTGCTACTCCAGCCAAAGAGGAGACAAATGTTTGATTTCGATGCTACCTTGCCCTTCATGGCATTGCAATTCCTGCTATTAGCAACTGTGTTGAATGCAATTTTCTATAAGCCACTGACTAAGGTACTAGACGATCGCGATAATTATATCCGAACGAATACCCTTGAGGCGCGGGAGAGCTTGGCTAAAGCCGAGCGCTTGGCTACTGAATATGAGCAGCAACTCGCAGACGCTCGCAGACAATCGCAAGCTACTGTAGAAGCTGCTCAACTTGAAGCTAAGAAAATTACTGCCGAAAAAATTGCTGAAGCCCAAAAGGAAGCTCAGTCTCAACGAGAACAAGCTTCTGTTGAAATAGAACAACAAAAGCAACAAGCTTTTAGCACCTTAGAGCAACAAGTTGATGCTCTAAGTAGGCAGATTCTAGAAAAACTATTGGGGCCAACTCCAGTTAGATAAGCTAACGAGATTGGTTCTGTGTAAAGCATACGCGCAACTGGCCCCTAGTCCAGAGCGCAAAATTTAAGTGTCAAAAAAGGCACTTTTTCCCTTCTTGGGAAAGATACTTAATTTCCTGACAGGGAAAAGATACTTAAATTTCCTTCCCTTGGGGAAAATACAACGTATTAGCAAGCGAGCAGCGCACTTGTAAATGGGTATCATGGGGACATTCTTATTACTTGCCGCAGAAGCGAACGCTGTTCACTCTGAATTGGCAGAAGGCGCAGCAGAAGGTGGTTTCGGTCTAAACCTAGACATTTTTGAAACCAATCTGATCAATCTAGCGATTCTGGTTGGCATACTATTCTACTTCGGACGTAAAGTTTTAAGCAATATCCTGAACGAGCGACAATCCAATATTGCCACCGCAATTCAGGAAGCAGAAGGGCGCTTAAAAGAGGCAAAGACCGCCCTTTCCCAAGCGCAAGAGCAGTTGAAGCAATCTCAAGCAGAAGCAGAACGTATCCGCCAATCGTCCGTAGAAAATGCTCAAAAAGCGAAAGAAGCCTTGTTAGCGAAAGCAGCGCAAGACGTAGAACGCTTGAAACAAACAGCAGCAGCAGATTTAAACAGCGAAACCGAACGAGCGATCGCTCAACTACGGCAACGAGTTGCTACACTAGCATTGCAAAAAGTCGAATCGCAACTCAAAGGCGGAATTGCCGACGATGCTCAACAAAGTTTAATTGATCGTAGCATCGCACAACTGGGAGGCAATGTATGACAAGTCAGGTAGCGGCAGCCGAAGTAGCACAACCTTACGCACAGGCACTTTTGTCAATAGCGCAATCGAAAAATTTGACAGAAGAGTTCGGGGAAGATGCGCGGACTTTCCTGGGACTGCTCAGAGCAGACAAACAGCTACACAACTTCTTCAGCAACCCGTTTATTCAGGCTGAGAACAAAAAAGCTCTCATCAAACAAATACTCGGTGAAGGCTCTAACCCCTACTTACGCAACTTTTTGTTGATACTAGTAGACAAACGCCGCATTGCATTCTTGGAATCGATTTTTCAACAATATCTGGCGCTGTTGCGGCAGCTGAATCAAACCGTATTAGCGGAAGTAATTTCAGCCGTTCCCCTCACAGAAGCTCAACAGCAGGCAATCACCGAAAAAGTGATTGCCATCAGTAATGCTCGCCAGGTAGAACTAGAAACCAAGGTAGACAGTGAGTTAATTGGTGGTGTGATTATTAAAGTAGGTTCGCAGGTAATTGATGCCAGTATCCGGGGTCAGCTGCGTCGCCTTTCATTACGCTTAACTAATAGCTAGAAGGTTAGGAGTTAGAGAGACACGATTAATCGCGTCTGTACAGGAGTTAGAAGTTAGGAGTTAAGTAAATAGTAATTTATTTTGACTTTTAACTTGTAATTTTTGCATTTTTAACTTATCACTCCTAACTCTTAACTCCTAACTGAATTAATTTTTCCGTCTCGAAAGCAAACAAGATAGACACATGAGCATATCAATTAGACCTGACGAAATTAGCAGCATTATCCAACAACAAATCGAGCAATACGATCAAGAGGTCAAAGTTGCTAACGTTGGTACTGTCCTACAAGTAGGTGACGGTATTGCCCGGATCTATGGTCTGGAAAAGGCTATGGCTGGGGAACTCTTAGAATTTGAAGATGGCACAATTGGCATCGCCCAAAACTTAGAAGAAGACAACGTGGGCGCGGTGTTGATGGGTGAAGGGCTGGAAATTCAAGAAGGTAGTTCTGTAACCGCTACTGGTAGAATTGCTCAAATTCCAGTAGGAGAAGCCTTAATTGGAAGAGTTGTAGACGCTTTAGGTCGTCCCATTGATGGTAAGGGAGACATCAAATCCTCAGAAAGCCGTTTGATTGAATCTCCAGCGCCTGGTATCATTGCTCGTCGATCTGTACACGAACCTATGCAAACGGGGATTACAGCTATTGACTCAATGATTCCCATCGGTCGCGGTCAACGGGAATTGATTATTGGAGATCGCCAAACCGGTAAAACTGCGATCGCGATCGACACAATCATCAACCAAAAAGAAGAAGATGTAGTTTGTGTGTACGTTGCGATCGGTCAAAAGGCTTCCACCGTCGCTAACGTGGTGCAGACATTGCAAGAAAAAGGCGCGATGGATTACACCATCGTCGTCGCCGCTAGCGCCAGTGAACCAGCAACACTGCAATACCTAGCTCCTTACACAGGCGCAACTATTGCCGAGTACTTTATGTACAAAGGCAAAGCTACCCTAGTAATTTACGACGATCTTTCCAAGCAAGCCCAAGCTTATCGCCAAATGTCCCTGCTGCTACGTCGCCCACCCGGACGCGAAGCTTACCCCGGAGATGTATTCTACATTCACTCTCGTTTGTTAGAAAGAGCCGCAAAGCTAAGTGACGAATTAGGTAAAGGCAGCATGACCGCCCTACCAATCATCGAAACCCAAGCTGGTGACGTTTCGGCATACATCCCCACAAACGTAATTTCCATTACCGATGGTCAGATATTCCTATCTTCTGACTTATTTAACGCTGGTATCCGTCCAGCTGTGAACCCAGGTATTTCAGTATCCCGCGTGGGTTCTGCGGCGCAAACCAAGGCAATGAAAAAAGTTGCCGGTAAGATTAAATTGGAACTAGCCCAATTTGACGACCTGCAAGCCTTCGCTCAATTTGCTTCTGACTTAGATAAAGCCACTCAAGACCAGTTGGCACGTGGTCAACGGTTACGCGAACTCCTCAAGCAACCACAAAATTCGCCACTCTCGGTATACGAGCAAGTAGCAATTCTTTACGCTGGTATCAATGGTTACTTAGATGATGTACCTGTAGATAAAGTCACCACCTTTACCCAAGGTCTGCGGGAGTACTTAAAGACTGGTAAAACCCAGTATGCCGAAGGAGTAAGAGCCTCCAAAGCACTAGGTGATGCAGAAGAAGCTGCCTTGAAGGAAGCACTTACCGAATACAAGAAGACCTTCAAAGCAGCAGCGTAATTAGTCATTAGTCATTAGTCATTAGTCATTAGTAAATAACTTAATGGCTATTGACTGTTGACTGTTGACTATTGACTAAGGACTTAGAACTTAAAAATATGGCCAATCTAAAAGCAATACGCGATCGCATTCAGTCGGTCAAAAACACCAAAAAAATCACAGAAGCCATGCGTCTCGTAGCTGCGGCTAGAGTGCGTCGGGCGCAAGAGCAAGTACTAGCGACTCGCCCCTTTGCCGATCGCTTGGCACAAGTATTGTATGGTTTGCAAAGCCGTCTACGGTTTGAAGAAGCAAACCTGCCACTGCTGAAAAAAAGAGAAGTTAAGTCAGTCGGGCTGTTGGTAATTTCAGGCGATCGCGGTTTATGCGGCGGCTACAATAATAACGTTATCCGTCGTGCAGAAAACCGCGCCAAGGAAATCAAGGCAGAAGGTTTAAACTATCAATTTGTGATCGTCGGGCGCAAAGCTACACAGTACTTTCAACGCCGTGATCAGCCAATTGATGCCACCTATAGCGGCTTAGAGCAAATTCCCACCGCAGCCGAAGCCAATCAGATTGCCGATCAACTACTTTCCTTATTCCTTTCGGAAGAAGTAGACCGCATCGAATTAATCTATACCAGATTTCTTTCCTTGGTTAGCTCCCGTCCTGTAATCCAAACCTTACTGCCCCTCGATCCGCAAGGTCTAGAAGCGGGTGATGACGAAATCTTCCGCTTGACAACCCGTGGCGGTAAATTTGAAGTCGAACGGGAGAAAGTGGCTAGCCAAGTCCGCGCGTTGGCTCCTGACATGATTTTCGAGCAAGATCCAGTACAGATCCTCGATTCTCTGTTGCCCCTGTATCTGAGTAACCAGCTATTGCGGGCGCTGCAAGAATCTGCGGCTAGTGAACTAGCAGCGCGGATGACAGCTATGAGTAATGCTAGTGAAAATGCGGGCGAATTGATTAATACCCTCACACTGTCTTACAACAAAGCTCGACAAGCTGCCATTACCCAAGAACTCCTAGAGGTTGTAGGTGGTGCTGAAGCACTAACTTAGGAAAATATTTGTTGTGGATTATGGAAAATAGCCAATTGCTAATGGTTTTAAAATTAGCGATTGGCTATTTTGACTAAGTAAAGCCATATATTCTGACTTTGATAAAAGAAAGGCAGGAGGCAGGAGGCAGAGGGCAGAAGGAAGAAAAAGGTACAAACCTTGCACGCCACTTGCTCATCTTGACTACGAGCCAAGACCGCAGTGGCTCCCCTTGTGGGCAAAAAAATTAAAAACATTCTTTGCGAAAGCGTTGCGGCACGAAGTGCGATGCGTCGCACGAGAAAAGATGTGTCCTTGTTCAAACCTCTTCCCTTTATGGGAGAAGTTTCCCTCCTGCCTCTTGCCTCCTGCCTTCTGCCTTGCCGCCTTTAGCGGCATTGATAATTACGAATTACGAATTACGAATTACAAATTCAAGAATCGCGTATTATAATCGAAGTATGAAGCGCATGGGTCCGTCACGGTTTCGACAGGTTGGCGAACGCTGCTCTGTGATTCAGGTCGAGAGTGAGTCTCCTCTCGGAAATCAAAGGCTCAAACAAAAAGTAAATGCGAATAACATCGTTAACTTTGCTCGTAAGGATGCTCTAGTAGCTGCCTAAACACCTCTTATAGGTTCGAGCGTCTTTAGTCTGACTCCGTTAAGGACTGAAGACCAAACCCCAACGGATGCTCTAGTAAGCGTTCTCTGGTTGGCTTGCTAGCTAAGATTAAATCAGAGAATCCTACGTTCGGGATAATGAACGATTCCCGCCTTGAGGGTCAGAAAGGCTAAACCTGTGAATGAGCGGGGGGTCAATACCCAATTTGGACAGCAGTTCGACTCTGCTCGGATCCACTAAGAATAAATAACAAGTCCACCTGATAATCTTATATCAAGGTGGATTTTGTTTTGTGCTGTCTAAATATGTTAAATCAATAGACCGAATGCAATACGGTTCGGATAAGCATTTTTCACTTTCCTTGTGGTCTGGGTAAAGGGGCAAGGATGTATTCAAAACATGAGTCCCTTTCCCCTTTTCCCTTTAACCGAACCGTATTGAGACCGAGTGGAGCCAAGAAAGGAAGCAATTCAAAATCCAAATCTAAAATTAGTGGACTTTCAGCATTTTCTGATGAAAGGATGTTCATTTTACCCTACTTAAATTATTTAGCACTTTGATATACCTGAGCCACATCACTATCAATGTGCTAATTTTTACCAAAGTTTATTCAGGCTATTAAAATCTTCTTGGTCTGCATCATCAAGGTTCAAAGCAAAAGTTCGACGTTCTAAATCCTTGCTTTGCTAATTGCTGCAAAACCTTGTCCGGTGATTTAATCCGTAACAGAGCCCCAGCAGCCTTTGACTTTGGGAGAAACGCCAAAGCGATCGCCTCTTCAGTTTTACTATTACTATCGTTGTAGTAAAGATATGCGATCGCCTACCAATCCTGGCCCAACTTTTGCATTGAGGAAATTACCAAGAGTGACGAGAGGCTTTAATGATTCTGTTCTTGAGGTTGTTTGCGTGCAGTTCCAAACCTTCTTCCCCTTTGTTTAAGTACCCGTCGTAACCGATCTGCACTCAAGCTTACCTGGCGTTCAGATGCCAGTTTTTTTGCTAATTGTTTAGAGTTATAAGTCTGTGACTCTTGAGCTAAACAATTTTCTAGATAAACCAAATCTGATTCTGAATATCGAGGTTTTCCACCTCGGCCAGGAGCATCCCACAGACCTGCTAAACCCATCTTTTCCCAACGATGAAGGGTTTGACGTACTGTTGAAATTGCCCAGTTTAAACCTTTAGCAATTTGCTCATTTTTTAAGCCACGATTATTTAGCAGTAAGACTTGAGCCCGATCCTTGGTGCGTTGAGGAACATGTTTGGCTTTTCTTAACTCTTCTAAAGTCAGCTTTTCTTGCTCAGTTAGAAAGACTTTTAATCGGCATCCCATAATTACTAACCTTTTACACAGTTAATTGTTGCCATCTTTTCTTAAGATTTTGTTAGCGTTGTTCTAATTAATGTCTAAAGTCGATAATAAAGGACTGTATCATTAAAATTCTTCAATTATTCCTATGACTACGGTGATTTATCGAAACTTTAAAAATAATTTTTACGCTATTTTCTATTGGAATGAGAAGAAAAACATATATATAGAAGCCTTCTTCCTTTTTATTCAACTCATCTCTGGAAATTTTTCTTAACTATATCCAAAAAATATCTATTTCCTCGACTTCACATAAATTTTATATTTCACATAACAATATTATTGCTTGAAACAAAAATATATTCAATACCTATTGGAAATAGAAGAATTTGTGTTGCTTTTCCTATATTTACTACTTTTCCTACCTTTCCTACTTTTCCTACCTTTTTGTAAGATAGCGTCTTAAAAAACTAACTCTTAATCCATCTTCTTAAGACAATTATTTTACGCCATAACTACAGATTTTGTTTGTAGAACCTAGTATATTTTTATCATTTATACGTCATTCTCAAAAGAATCAACTTTTATTTATCAATTTCTTTATACAGCCATTTAAGAAGCAAAAGACAATTAGAGAGGAGGCTTTTGAGTTGTACTGAGTTTTATATAATAGTCCTAGATGTATGATATTAGTTTTAGTCATTTCATTTTTATTGTCAAATAATATAAAGAAAATGATATTTTTAAATTAGAATAAAATTAGATAAATAAAAAAATAAAATACTAAGTATATTTTTCGGAATAAATTAATATTGAGTAGATTTTTTGAGTCATATTTCTTGCTAGAAAACAGCAACAATTGATACAAGTTAAATTTTTCAAAAACTGATATTCATTACAACTTAAACAAAAAATAATAGAGAGAATGGGGGCAGAAGAAAAACCTGACAATTTGCGCTCGGAGACGAATAATGGTAGCGATGTCTACGACCGGCAACGCCAATGCAGAGAACGTTCAACATCGGCTAACTATACAAACTGTAGAAATTGCCCCTAACACAACGGCGATTCGCTCTCTTGATTGGGATCGCGATCGCTTCGATATCGAATTCGGACTGCAAAACGGCACAACCTACAATTCATATCTAATTAGGGGTGAACAAACAGTTTTGATCGATACTTCTCACCAGAAGTTTCGCGATCTGTATTTAGAGACTCTAAAAGGTCTTGTTAACCCCAAGACAATTGATTACATAATTGTCAGCCACACAGAGCCAGACCATAGCGGCTTAGTAGAAGATGTCCTGCAATTAGCTCCTAGAGCTACTGTCTTAGCCTCAAAAGTTGCGCTTCAGTTTTTGGAAGGCTTAGTCCACGATCCATTTTCTAAGCGAGTTGTCAAAACCGGCGATCGCATAGATATCGGCAAAGGACACGAAATGGAATTCGTGAGTGCGCCTAACCTGCACTGGCCAGATACAATCTTTAGCTTTGACCGCAAAACCCAAATTCTCTACACCTGTGATGCTTTTGGGATGCACTTTTGTGACGATCGCACCTTTGACGAAGATTTAGAAGCGATCGAAGCTGACTTTAGATTTTACTACGACTGCTTGATGGGTCCTAATGCTCGTTCCCTGCTGAATGCCATGAAGCGGATGGGCGATCTAGGAAAGATTAATATTATCGCAAATGGTCACGGCCCCTTATTATACCACCATTTAGATGTTCTGACCGGGTGTTACGAAAATTGGAGCCAAAAACAAGCTAAAGCAGAAACCACAGTTGGCTTGTTTTTTGTCTCAGATTACGGTTATGGTGAGCGCCTTGGTCACGCAATTGCCGAAGGTATCCTGAAAACTGGGGTTGGAGTAGAAGTACTAGATTTAAGTACTGCTGAGAGCCAAGAAATTCAAGAACTAGCTGGAAGAGCTGCTGGCATCATTATTGGTATGCCCCCAAGTACCGCCGCCGCCGCCCAAGCTAGTATCAGTTCGGTGTTAGCTGTCGCTAAGAACAAGCAATTTCTTGGGCTGTTTGAATGTTACGGTGGGGATGATGAACCCATTGATACACTCCGCAGACAATTTCTTGACTCTGGCATCAAAGAAGCTTTCCCACCCATTCGGATTAAAGAGACTCCCAGCGCATCAACATTCCAGTTGTGTGAAGAAGCCGGTAAAGACATCGGACAATTGCTAGTGCGCGATCGCAACATCAAGCAAATCAAGTCTCTTGATGTCAACATGGAAAAGGCGTTGGGTCGCATTAGTAGTGGACTATATATAGTCACAACTAAAAAAGATAATGTCTCAAGCGCAATGCTGGCATCCTGGGTAACGCAAGCGAGTTTGCAACCATTAGGATTAACAATTGCCGTTGCAAAAGACCGCGCCATTGATTCCTTAATGCAAGTAGGCGATCGCTTCGTCCTCAACGTTTTGGAAGAAGGCAATTATCAAGAATTGAAAAAGCACTTTCTCAAGCGCTTACATCCCGGTGCTGACCGCTTTGCAGGAGTGAAAACTCAAACCGCGAAAAACGGTTCTCCGATTCTAACTGATGCTCTGGCATACATCGAATGTGAAATACAGAGCAGCATGGAATGCAGCGACCACTGGATTTTATACTGCACAGTCCAAGAAGGTCGTGTCTCTAAAAACGATGGACTCACAGCCGTTCGCCATCGCAAAGTAGGTAATTACTACTAAAGATGGGAATAGGGCATAGGGCATGGGGTAAGGAGTATGGGTTATTCTCCTTGTTCCCAATGCCCAATTCCCAATTCCCAATTCCCAATGCCCAATGCCCAATTCGCTAACTTTTAACAGCTATGACCAATTCCAAGCCACGCGACGTACAAGTTCTACCAATTGCTACAAATACTAAGGCGATCAGAGCACGTAGTTGGTCACGTCTGCGGTTTGAAATTGAATATGCACTTGAAAGAGGTACTACCTCCAATTGCTATTTAATTGAAGCTGATAAAACCGCACTTATTGATCCACCGCCAGAAAGCTTTACCGAAATTTATTTAGAGGCATTGCGGCAGACTTTAGATTTACAAAGTTTGGATTATATAATTCTGGGTCATTTTAGTCCCAATCGAGTTGCAACCCTCAAAGCAATTTTAGAACTGGCACCACAGGTAACTTTTGTCTGTTCTCTTCCCGGTGCGAACAATTTACGTGCTGCTTTCCTAGAGCAAGATTTGAAAGTCTTGGTGATGCGTGGGAAAGAAACTCTGGATTTAGGCAAAGGTCATGTTTTGAAATTCTTGCCCACTCCTAGCCCACGTTGGCCGGAAGGACTTTGTACCTACGATCAGCAAACCCAAATTCTCTACACAGATAAGTTATTTGCAACTCATCTCTGTGGTGATGAAGTGTTTGATGATAATTGGGAAGCACTCAAAGAAGACCAGCGTTACTACTTTAACTGCCTGATGGCTCCCCAAACTCCTCATGTGCAAGCAGCTTTGGAGAAAATATCAGATTTGCAGGTGAGAATGTATGCTGTGGGTCATGGGCCTTTAGTACGCACCAGCTTAATCGAGCTTACCAAAGCTTATGGAGAGTGGAGCCGTTCTCATAACGATCGCGAGATTTCCGTAGCCCTACTTTACGCTTCAGCTTACGGCAATACAGCAACTTTAGCACAAGCGATCGCTCTGGGATTAACTAAAGGTGGAGTCGCAGTCAAATCAATTAACTGCGAATTTGCCACCCCTGATGAAATTCGCATCAACCTAGCACAGTCAGAAGGTTTTATCATCGGTTCTCCTACTATCGGTGGTCATGCGCCAACTCCCATTCATACTGCTTTAGGAATTGTGATCTCAAGCGGTGACAACAGCAAACTCGCTGGAGTCTTTGGTTCTTATGGTTGGAGTGGCGAAGCCTTTGACTTAATAGAAGGTAAACTCCGGGATTCTGGATACCGTTTTGGCTTTGACACATTGAAGGTCAAGTTTAAACCTGATGATGTCACACTCAAATTCTGTGAAGAACTAGGTACAGACTTTGCCCAAACACTGAAAAAGGCTAAAAAAGTACGTGTACCCCAACAAGCCGCTACCCCAGTAGAACAGGCTGTTGGTCGGATTGTTGGTTCCGTATGCGTGATCACAGCGAAACTTGGAGAAGTGTCTACTGCAATGTTAGGCGCTTGGGTTTCTCAAGCCACCTTCAACCCACCTGGAATAAGTGTGGCGATCGCCAAAGATCGAGCGATCGAATCTTTGATGTATCCAGGCGGTAAGTTTGCCTTAAATATTTTACCTGAAGGCAATCATCAAGACTACATGAAGCATTTCCGTAAATCTTTCGCGCCTGGAGAAGATCGGTTTGCTAACTTTAGTACAGCAGTTGCAGATAACGGTTGTACTGTCCTCACCGACGCTTTAGCATATTTAGAATGCTCAGTCAATCAACGTCTGGAATGTGGCGATCACTGGGTTGTATATGCAACTGTGGACGAAGGTAAATTACTCAAACCTGATGCTGTTACTGCTATCAACCATCGCAAAACTGGCACTCATTACTAAATTATAGGTAATCTCCTAAGTTGAAGATTACCCTGCAATGCAACTCTAGCAGGATTTTTGCTACTTACTCTGTCCGCTACGGATACAATCAACCGCGCTAGATGTCTGCACATCTGAATAAATCCACCTACACATGAGAGTGATAGGTGGATTTATTTTTTTGCTAGGAACAATGCGTTTAGAAATAACAGCATCGGTAGAACTGACGTATCTACATAATAAATTCATCTTTTCTTTAGCATAATTTTACATTTCTATAGTCAATAATTTAACCTACGCAAAATATGATTAAGCGAAGGTTATGAAATTCTTAAAATCTGATATTATCTGGTAGTTGTAATGTTTCATGACTAAAAGCCTAAAAATTTATTACATTCAGGCAGCAAAAAGAAGGAGATCCTAATTGATTAGGAAAATAGACACACAAGGTTTTCAGCTTAAGCCGCTTGGGATGTACTTAGTTGAAGCTGAACTAATTAATCCAGATGAATTAGACATAGCACTCAAGACACAAGAGTTGAGTGGTGAGCAGTTGGGAAAAATTCTGGCAATGCATGGTTTTGTTAAGCAGCAAACCATTGAGTACTTCATGTCAAAAGTTGTATTGCCAGAGCGACGCAAGATCCTCAAAAACCAGTCTTATTCAGACAATGCTAAGAGTGACAGGATATCTGTAGTTGAGTCAAGAAGTTCTATAAAACCAGAAGATGCGATCGCAGCGTTGCAATCATCGCATAAATTGAAAGTATATCTTTCTGCCAACAAAACCCTCAAATTCCTGCTTGGCGTGGTACTTTGCTTGGCTATTCTCAGTCTTTTAGCTAATTACAATGTCTACTATCTACCTGACTTCCCTGGGAGAGATATCTTTAACATTCTATTCGATCTCAACAGTGAGGATAATATTCCTGCTATTTACTCTGGAGGAGCTTTACTATTTTGTTCTATTCTGCTAGAGATCATCTTCCAAGCTCAGAGGTTAGCTAAGAATAAAGATGTCTGGGCATGGAGAGGATTGTCAATAGTTTTTGCTGGTTTATTCTTAGATGAATTGATCGGTCTTCATGAAAGACTAACTGCACCACTGCGAGATACATTTAATACTAGTGGTTTTCTTTACTACGCTTGGGTGATTGCGGGTGCTATCTTCGTACTCCTCTTTTTGCTAGTATTTGGGCGATTTGTGGCTACTCTTCCTGGCAAGACACGACGCTTATTTTTCATTGCTGGAACAATCTACGTAGCGGGTGCAATTGCTACTGAATTGGTAGGCGGATACTATGAATATTACTACACCCCCCATAACATGGTTTATGTCTTCATAACAACTATAGAAGAAGTGCTAGAGATGCTGGGCATAGTTATCTTTATTTATGCGCTGTTGTCGTATATAAATTGCAATACTAAAGGTATAGATATAGGAATCCACATTATTGATTCTAGAAAACAAGACCAGCTGACTTAAAGTTGTTTGAAAAGTATGATTGCTAACTTCTAAGTGTCGGAAACTTAACCCCCTAGTCCTATTCCCTACAAGGAAATGGGGGTTTTAAAACCTCTTTAACTTTTGAGGATAAGTTTGGAAGCTATATTTTGCAACTTTTAAAATATCCTCTAACTACCCGAAATCTACTACTCACTCAGAATAGTAACAATCTGGAAATAACTTTTGAAGGGATGGCTGATGAAAAAGTTATCCTGCAAAACTTTGCTCTAGAAAAACTAGATAACCTATCAGCAGTGAGTAATATCCTGTTTAATGGGACAACTACAATTATTGACAGCTTTGATATCCTGAAGGCCAACTCCACCCAAAGCAACATCTTCAACAAAAACACAGTCACCTTTCTGAATGACCTGAAAAATAATAGACTTGTCGGGTAATAACAAAAAAATGACTGTAAAGATTTCCAGGCAAAAGTTACAGCCATTCCTGTACGAAATACTATAAACGCTTACTATATAAGGCTTTAAGAAATTTATCATCCTATTTCCCGACAACTCTAATATCAATGGTTTTGACAACTCAACTGATGTCATCAATGGTCAGAGGTAAGTGCAATTTCAGTATTAAAGCGGAAATAATATAAATTCACTTGCTGAAATTCCGCAATTGCCACCAGGACAATTGCAAAACCGCAGTGTAGTCTTTAACTAGAAAAACACTATCAGGCAATTGCTAGACAAAATGCCGACTATGGTCGCTAAACTTTTATAATATTTGTTGTTCTTATGACTCCAAAACACACCAAAATTAAATTTCCCCTTTGGCAGTATCTGAACCAGCCTTTATTTAGTCACGATACTAAATTAGTATTGAATCCCCAACGCTTTGCATTGATCTGGCGGCTTCGACTTCTAGAACGCTGTTGGGCTAAAGAATGTGATGCCAAAGGACCCCAACAGCATTAGCTACCTGAAAAGCTTTAAACTAAGCCTCGTCTACAGAACGAGGCTTTTTGCCGTCAAGTAAAGCACTGACAGTCATATCTCCCATGACATTAATCGCGGTGCGGCAGCGATCTAAAAACCAGTCGATGGTAACTAGCAAAGCAATGTACTGGGTAGGTAAGCCTACAGAAGTGAACACTAGTGTCATCGTTACCAGTCCAGCATTGGGAATATTCGCCGCACCTACAGATGCAAAAATCGAGGTCAGAATGACAATTAACTGCTGTCCTAGAGTCAGATGTTGCCCAATTAGTTGGGAAATATACAACGCAGACATTGCTTCATAAAGGGCAGTGCCATCATTATTGAAATTTGCCCCTACTAATGCCCCCAAAGCAGCAGAAGATTCTCTTAAACCAACTTTTGTTTGCAAAACCTCAAAAGTTACTGGCATTGCCGCCGCAGAGGAAGAAGTTGAAAAAGCTGTTAAAAAGGCATCAGAACCGCCAGCTAGGAATTTTAATGGGGGTACCCAAGAACCAAATTTTACTCTAGTGAGGTAATAACACGCCTGTAATGCCAGCGCTAACAGCACCGCTAAGATAAATGCACCCAATGATTTAAATGGTGTAAATCCTTGCATAGCAACTGTTTTAGCAACAATTCCAAAGACGGCGAAAGGCACTAAGGCAATTACCCAGTTGAGGACACCGACTACCGCTTCGAATAAAATCCCGATGACATCTTCTATCGGTTGGTATCCTTTTTTCCCTTGGGCAATTTGTTCAGATTTTAATCCCCGCAGGACGATGCCAAAACTTAGGGCAATAACAATTAGTTGAATGACATTATTATCAACTAATGGCTTCAGGACAGCTTCGGGTACAGCATCTTTGAGTATTCCCCAAGGGTCTAGACTTTGAGTAGGTATTTCTGTGGTTGTTGAGGTAGCTACATTGCCCCACGTTCCCGGACGCAGCACATTCGCTACCAAAAGTCCCACTAAAATAGCTACGGTAGTGTTAGTCAAAAGTAGCACTGCCAGCCGCCGTCCGGCTGTACCGGGGATATCGGTAGTCATTAAGGTATGCAGCACTGCTACCAAAATCAGGGGCGTAGCTAAGGCGCGGAGAGCCTTTAGCACCAATTCAGCCGGAATTGCTAAATTATTGATTAAGGTGGCATTGCTGGGATTGGGATTTCCCGCACCAAGGGCAATTCCAATGCTGACTGCGGCTACTAGGGCGATGAGAATTTGCAATGTGAGAGGGATACGCTGCCACCAAGGGCTAGCTTTGGTTTCAGGCGAAGTAGTACTCTCTGTTTCACTCATTAGTTAGATGCTGATTAACTGCTGTAACTATTAAAACAACACTGATGACAGTGACAATTTCGGAAAAAGAACAGCTTTAATTTTAGGTAAAAACTGCTAATGTAATATTCCGTTGCTTTGCAAAATCCGGCTTGAAAGGGTATACCACAAGGTAGGCCCCTAAAGATATCTTGGCTTGTGGTTGGAGATGCTTATGTCCTTTGTGCCTTTACATATTCACAGTGACTATAGTCTACTAGATGGGGCAAGTCAGCTACCAGAGTTGGTGGATCAAGCGATCAAACTGGGGATGAAAGCGATCGCTCTTACCGATCATGGTGTCATGTATGGAGCTGTTGAACTGATCAAAATCTGCCGTAGTCAAAATATTAAGCCGATTATCGGCAATGAAATGTATGTAATTAATGGCGATATCGAAAAACAAGAACGTCGCCCAAAATATCATCAAGTCGTTTTAGCTAAAAATACCAAAGGTTACAAAAATTTAGTTAAATTAACCACAATTTCTCATCTTCAAGGTGTTCAAGGCAAAGGAATTTTTTCACGTCCTTGTATTAATAAAGATTTACTAAAACAATACCATGAGGGCTTGATTGTCACCAGTGCTTGCTTAGGTGGAGAAGTTCCCCAAGCGATTCTCAGTAATAGACCAGATGCAGCCCGGAAAGTTGCTCAGTGGTATAAAGATGTATTTGGTGATGATTATTATCTAGAAATTCAAGATCACGGCTCCCAAGAAGACCGAATTGTGAATGTAGAAATAGTGAAAATTGCTAGAGAACTAGACATTCAAATTATTGCTACTAATGATTCACATTTTATTTCTTGTTTTGACGTTGAAGCCCACGACGCTTTGCTATGTATTCAAACTGGCAAATTAATTATTGAAGATAAGCGGATGCGTTATAGCGGCACAGAGTATCTCAAATCTGGTGAGGAGATGCGGCAGCTATTTCGTGACCATTTGCCAGATGATGTGATTGCTGAAGCTGTAGCCACTACTGAAGAAGTCGCTGATAAAGTCGAGCCTTACCATATTATGGGTGAGCCTCAGATTCCTACACCCCCCATTCCCTCCGGTCATACTGCTGACACTTACGCCGAAGATGTTGCATGGAACGGACTTTTAGAACGGTTAAATCGCAAATCTCGCCAAGAAGTCGATTCTGTCTATAAAGAAAGATTGGAATACGAACTGAAAATGATTCAGCAGATGGGTTTTTCCAAATACTTTTTAGTTGTATGGGATTATATCAAATTTGCTAGAGATAATAATATTCCTGTGGGCCCAGGTCGGGGTTCGGCGGCTGGTTCATTAGTTGCTTATGCAATGCGAATTACTAATATTGACCCTGTGCATCATGGGCTACTATTTGAACGTTTTTTGAACCCCGAACGGAAATCAATGCCTGATATTGATACGGATTTCTGTATTGAACAACGGGATAAAGTTATTGAATATGTCACTGAGAAATACGGTGCAGATAGAGTTGCCCAAATCATTACTTTTAACCGTCTAACTTCTAAGGCAGTTTTGAAAGATGTCGCCAGAGTATTGAATATTCCCTACGGGGAAGCTGACAAAATGGCGAAATTAATTCCTGTAGTGCGAGGGAAACCAACAAAACTCAAGGTGATGGTTTCCGATAAAACTCCAGAACCAGAGTTTAAAGAGAAATATGATAAAGAACCCCATGTTCGCCATTGGCTTGATATGGCGATGCGAATTGAAGGAACTAACAAAACCTTTGGTGTTCATGCGGCCGGGGTGGTAATTTCAGACGAACCACTTGATGAAATTGTCCCGCTACAGAAGAATAATGACGGTTCCGTGATTACCCAGTATTTCATGGAAGACCTAGAATCAATGGGTTTGTTAAAAATGGATTTTCTGGGTTTACGCAACCTGACCCTGATTCAAAAGACCGTTGATTTGATTCAAGAAACGAGAGGATATCGGGTCGATCCTGATGAAATTCCTCGCCAGGAAAGAAAAGCCCAGAAGATATTAGCTAAAGGTGAACATAGCAGCTTACCTAAAGATGTACAAAAAACTTATGAATTATTAGAAGCAGGTGAGTTAGAAGGGATATTTCAATTAGAATCTTCGGGAATGCGTCAGATAGTGCGAGATTTGAAGCCTTCTAATATAGAAGATATTTCTTCAATTTTGGCACTTTATCGACCGGGCCCATTAGATGCGGGTCTGATTCCTAAGTTTATTAACCGCAAACATGGTCGAGAGAATATTGATTATCAACACACTGTTTTAGAACCAATATTAGACGAAACATACGGAATTATGGTCTATCAAGAGCAAATCATGAAAATTGCTCAGGATATGGCTGGATATTCTTTAGGACAAGCTGACTTGCTGCGTCGGGCGATGGGTAAAAAGAAAGTTTCTGAGATGCAAAAGCAGCGAGAAAAATTCGTGGATGGCGCAGCGAAAAATGGTGTTCCGAAAAAAGTTGCGGATGAATTATTTGAGCAAATGTTGAAGTTTGCTGAATATTGTTTAAGCTATGAAACGGAAATATTGACAGTAGAATATGGATTGTTGCCGATTGGGAAAATTGTAGAAAAACGTATTGAATGTACTGTGTATAGCGTTGATAATAATGGGAATATTTACACACAACCCATAGCACAGTGGCACGATCGCGGACAACAAGAGGTGTTTGAGTATTGTTTGGAAGATGGTTCATTGATTCGGGCAACAAAAGACCATAAGTTTATGACTGTTGATGGTCAAATGTTGCAAATTGATGAAATATTTGAGCGGAAATTGGATTTGATGCGGGTTGAGGGGTTGCCGAATTGAGAGCAGGGGTATTAGAAATTTGGCATTCTTGAGTTGCTATATAAAGGAGAATTAACGAGACTTTTATAAGTTAATAGTAAGGTTAAATAGCCATGTATAGACCAACTGCTTTTCAAGAAAATAATGTAGATAAACTAATCGCCTTTATGAAAGCGAATAGTTTTGCTACATTGGTATCGATAGTAGACGGTGTACCTTATGCTTCACACGTTCCTCTTGTTATTGCAATGCAAGAGGATAATATTAAATTAATTGGTCATCTGGCAAAGCAAAATCCTCAATCGCAAGCCCTCGATACTGAATCACTTGCTATCTTCACTGGGTCACACGCTTACATTTCTCCTACCTTGTATGAAAATTATGAGAGCGTACCGACGTGGAACTATATTGCTGTTCACGCCTATGGTATTCCCAAAGTTATTATGCTCAATGACTCCCCAGAATCAATGAACCAAATGATAAACGAGATGATAGACACCTATGAAGCTGACTACAAATCGCATTGGCACAGTTTACCTAACGGATTTCGTGAAGGTATGATGAATGGAATTGTGGGATTTGAAATAACTGTTACACGTTTGGAAGGTAAGTACAAACTTAGTCAAAACCGAAGCCAAGTTGAGCAGCACAATGTGTCAAGTACACTACTACAAAGTTCAGATCCGGCTGCTCGCGCCGTCGGTGCAGAGATGAGACAAAACCTTGAAGCGAACGAAGATACAGTACGATGAAAACTCGCAGCTTTGCAGTCCTCATTTATAAAGAGGACGATATGTATATAGCTGAGTGTCCCGAAGTTGGTAGGTTGATCAGAGAGAGACAATCGAACAGGCAATTTCTAGCTTGAGAGAGGTAACGCAGCTTTACTTAAAGGAATTTCCTCTACCTGAAACATCTCCAAGGTATAGATTCAATAAATTTTAGCGCTGGAAACACACCTTTGCCGCATATTATGCGTATAGGCTAGAAGCATTAGGCTACATTTAGTGACATGATCAAAGGAGGTCATGTTTTTATGTTGTCCTATGAAGATATTGGTGCTGAATGCCGGATCGAGTACCCAAAAAAGTTGTCTGTATGAGATTACAGATGAGGCTTTCTCCACCCAAGCATCTCAACCCCTTTGGGAAGGGAAAATCAACTGGACTCAAGATCGCGGTGTGGCAGAAATTGAGGTGAAAACTGCTACAGGTGCAACACTGCAAGAAACCATCTCTGATGATTCCCCACAGGCACACCTCACCTATATGCTTCATACTCTGAGTGATGGCGCTACCAAAGTAATAGACCGATTGTCAGAAATCGATGTTGTGGGGCATCGGATAGTACATGGTGGAGAGGATTATCGAGATAGTGTGGTGATTACGGAGGATGTCAAAAAGGCGATCGCTAGCTTATCTAACCTTGCTCCAGCACATAATCCAGTAGCTTTGGAAGGTATAGAAGCAATTGAAGAAATCTTAAAAGATGTTACCCAAGTAGCAGTCTTTGATACTGGATTTCATGCCACTCTCCCCGATGCAGTCGCAATCTATCCCGGCCCTTATGAGTGGGTAGAGCAAGGAATCCGTCGCTATGGGTTTCATGGTATCAGTCACCAATACTGTTCTCAACGTGCTGCCCAAATTCTCGGTCGCGATGTTCCACCTGAGCGGTTAATTACCTGTCATCTGGGTAATGGTTGTTCTTTGGCGGCGATAAAAAACGGCCGCAGTATTGATACCACAATGGGATTCACGCCCTTAGAAGGATTGATGATGGGTAGTCGTTCTGGTTCAGTTGATCCGGGAATTCTGATTTATCTGTTGCGGTACTGCGATTATTCCGTCGAAAAGTTGGATGAGATATTAAATAAAGCTTCTGGGTTAAAGGGAATTTCGGGTGTGTCTAGCGATATGCGCGAAGTGAGAGAAGCGATGTCTACGACGGGCTACGCCAACGCTCAAGGTAATTCCCGCGCTCAATTGGCATGGGATATCTACGTGCATCGTCTGCGTTCTGGTATCGGTGCAATGCTTACCAGTTTGGGTGGATTAGATGCTTTGGTATTTACAGCAGGTGTGGGTGAACACTCTGCGGAAATTCGCCAAGCCGCCTGTGAAGCCTTCGGTTTTTTGGGATTGAAACTTGACCTTCAGAAAAATCAACAGCAGCCTGTGGATGAGGATATTGCTACAACTGACTCAACAGTACGGGTATTAGTTATTCATACTCAAGAAGATTGGGCGATCGCTCAACATTGTTGGCAAATATTGAAAAACTAAAAATTATCAAAAAGCCAACTTATTGTAAGAGTTGGCTAAACTAGCTTCGTTTAAGAGTTTCCTCTTAAGAATTTGTAGAGGAGTTTTGCATTATGCTTAATCTACATTCGATAGTAACCGACGTAGGATAAATTTTCCAGATATTGGTCTTATAAAATTTAAAATATACTCTGAAATTTTTGGGGCAATAAGTGACAAGAATGACAAAAATAATGCATTAACATCCCTAAAACTATGAATAGCACCAACAACAAAGATAGGGATAATACAAATCAGCGTCCATGCCAACCAATTTATAAATTTAGAGTTGATGGAAGTACGTCTTTGAAGCTGATTTATAAGTACATAGCGAGTAGTAGCAAATAGTATAGTGAAGCCTATGAAAGCAAATATTGATAGTATTGCGTTTGCTGTATATAAACTAGAGACAATCAAACCAGCAGGAAACAGCGAAGCTATCTCCCAAACTAGCGGATTTAGTTTAGTCCAAAAGCAACTTAGTATTTGTTCAGTTAGCCAATAATGAGCAGAAATAATTGTGGAACAGTTGGAATTTTGTATAAAATCCAACTTGATTTTGTGGAATATATCACCATGAAGAAGGATAGTGCTTTGCAAAATGATATCTTTCTCTTTATAAGCATCTGAAACTGATTCAGGCTGCTCATAGTAAGAATTAAAGGTGAGTCCAGACTGTAAACTTGCTTTGCCCCGTGCAGTTTTACTTAGAAAAGATTTTATAATATTGACTATAATAGTAACGTAAAAAAAATTACTAACTTCTTTTTCAGTAACTTCTTTTTTATTTCCAAATACAACATTATTGCCGAAACAGGCGTAATACAAAAGAGGAATTATCAGTTTTGGCGGAATGTATAGAGAAATACCAGTTTTTTGTGCTTGCTGAATCTGTTCTACAACTGTCTCATTTAGGTAAAAACTACACTGCGATCGCTCAACCTTAAGTTCAAAGCGATCGCCTTGAGGAACTTGTAGAAATAGAGAGAGTACAACATCAGCTTGGTTGTCTGTTTTTGTTATGTTGGCGTTCATTATCGAGATAAATTTGCGATACCCTGTACCAAACTAATCAAAAAACTAAATGTTCCACGCCACTGCTTTTCTCCAGAAATAACTCCTTGATTATGTGTATTAATGATGAGATTTTTAGCGTCTTCAGATAGAGTAAACAGTTCTTTATGGTAACGAGTAATAATATCTCCATCTAACTGCATGACAGTTTGAGCGAAAATAATATCAGTTTTGGTACTTTTCACATTACCACCATCAAGTGCAGCTTTAAGTTCATACATTTTACGTAAAGTACGAACAAATTTATCATTATTTAAAAGTCTTTGAATCTCTTTAAAAGTTTCAATCCAATCTTCTTGATTGTTTCCATCTTTGTCATCAAGAACGGGAGTTGGAGCAGGTAGTATTGGTTGAGCTAGCTTAACATTCTCCTGATCGGCTTCGACTAGGTTTGTTTGATGTTTCTTCGCATATTCAAGCCTCTGGCGATATCGTTTTACACGCTCATCCTGTGGATTATAAAAATCTGAACCTTCTTCAAGAAGAAGGTAAAAATATTCTCTTTCAATTTGGTTAAATAGACTTCTATAACGCTTGTGCAGTTCTTGAGCTTGAGAACCTTCTTCTGGAATACCTTTTGCCTCAAAGTAATCAGGATCGTGTATAGAATAAATTTCTTGATATGCCTCCCAAGCATTAAACTTTGAAGCATTAATTCTATCTACAACCATCGTATTTACTTCTAAGGCTGTGATGTCAGAAACTAATGTCTGTACAGAAGATACTAAATTGTTTAACAAGACTCTAGCTTGGTTTTGAATATCTTGAGGTTGAGCAACATTTCGGTTTCGAGTCTGAATACCATTTTGGTCTTTAGTTTGAATATTATTAGCCATAGTTTCACCTCTCACAGTTCTGGCTGTAGCATTTTATTAATAGCTAGATACAAGTAAATAAACTTAACGATTTGGCTAGGTTTCGGTAGCTATTTTAGCTTAAATGGGTAATTAACAAAGAATGCTTAAAGTTCTGATTTTTTGCGATTTTTCACAATTTCCATAAAAAATCCATACAATTTTTCCACACTTTCTATGTTCTTGTGAATAATCTCCCGACCATCTCTAATTTGAGTCAAATGAAATTCGCGAATTTCTTTATAGGGGCCACTATCAGTAAATTGACTACCAATCTCATTTTGGATATCACCACTAACAAGATTAATTCGGGTATATATTCGATTACCTGGTTTGGCTGCTTTTATGTCATTTTGTTGCTGATCGGATGACTCTGCTACCCAAGTAGTAATTTTTAAATCAATAGCTTCAACTATTACTGTTTTGATGGCATCAATAATTTCATCAACATCCAGTCCTTTTTTATCGGCATTAAGATTAGTAACTATTGTTTTAAAATCACTATTTTTTGCCTGAATGGATAGACTATTATTTTCCAAGTTGTTCGTAACTACAGTATCTAGCATAAGATTAAGGACACAACAGGTCTAATTGCGAACAAAATTTTATTCTAAATGATGTTCTAAATCTTACTACTGTTACTTAACAAAACTCAGTAATATCAAAGGAACTTAAGAGAAGTAAAGCTAGAATTTGTAGCAGCTAATTTCATCTCAAAAAAGAAAATAATTTATTTAGATTTTGCAAATAAGAAAGCATAAATCATGCCCTACATACTTTACACCATGTATAATATAATACTTTTTTAGCTTGACTTGCGGTTCTACCCGTTTTCAGTTTCTCTTGAAGTAAAGATAGACTGCGATAGTAGCTGCTCAATGGATACTCTTCTGTGACTATATAGCTGAGTAATTTTATAAGAAGTATATTATATATAATGAGTTGCTTCTGCCTGATAAGACAAGAAAAATATGTTGTTGCAGCGTAAAGCCATAGCTACACCTTTGATAATTTGTGTGTCTATTTTAGGAATTGGCTTGATTCAATTCCCTCAATTGCAAACACTTATAGATAGAAAACAATCTGCCTCTTTAGAGAGTCTGAAAAAAGAAATAAAATCAGAACATCTCCGTTTGAATTTTCTCAAAAAAATGCCTACTTTTGGTTATGACAATTTAATTGCAGATTTAATATATCTCAATTTCTTGCAGTACTTCGGAGATGATGAAGTTCGGGATAAAACAGGTTATAGTTTAAGTCCAGAATATTTTGAAGTAATTTTAGAACGTGACCCACGATTTTTAGCAGCGTATCAGAGTCTTTCTATCAGTACTTCATTGTATGCTGCTATGCCAGAACGCACGATCGCACTATCAGAGAAAGGCTTAAAATCAATATCTCCCTCAGTTCCCGAAAGGTCTTATTATGTTTGGCGTTATAAAGGAGTCGATGAGTTATTATTTTTAGGCAATGCTAAAGCTGCCCAACAGTCTTTTGCAATGGCGGCAAACTGGGCGAGTAAATTTTCAGATCCAGAGAGTCAGCTTATAGCTAATACTTCCCAAAGAACTGCGGAATTTCTGAGTCGAAATCCTAATAGTAAATATGCTCAAATTTCTACATGGTCAATGGTTTTAAATAATCATGCTGATGAGAGAACTCAGAAACGCGCAATTAAGGAAATCGAAGCTTTGGGAGGAAAAATAGTTACAACTCCCGAAGGGACTAATAAAATTATATTTCCCCCTAAAGATTAAATATTGCAAGTGTAATAGAGGATTATATTCGCTCAATTATTTTCAAGTTTTTCATACATGATTGAGTAAGGTAATACTGATGTCAATACAATTGGCAGAATCTGACTTTCAAATATTAGGGTGTTTTCCTGTTATCTCTCAGTTGCGCCCTCACCTTGAGCAGGATAACTTTGTAGAACAAGTTCGATATCAAATGAAAGAAGGATATCAACTTGCATTTTTGGAGGTAGAAAAGCAAGCTGTAGCAGTAACTGGATTTCGCATTTCTACTTGTTTAGCATTGGGTAGGCTTTTATACATTGATGATTTAGTTGTTGATGAGTTGAAACGATGCCTACGGCGGGCTACGCCTACGCATAGCTATGGTCAACAGTTATTTCAGTGGCTAATTGAATATGCCAGAAATCATGAGTGTAAACACCTGAGTCTTGATTCTGGTGTTCAGCGATTTGCAGCTCACAGGTTTTATCTCATGCAGCGTATGAGTATTACAAGTCATCACTTTTCAATGGAGTTGTAACGATAAGCAATTTGGTTGTGACAAATAATATTTTTTGGTATGACGGCAAATTAATTCACTCTCAAACCCTAGAACTAAACATTAACGATCCGGGTTTACTTTATGGGGCTACCGTTTTTACAACGTTGCGGGTTTATGAGAACTCCCTAGATAGTAATTTAACTAATTGGCAAGCACATTGCGATCGCTTACTTTTCTCAATCCAATCTTTTGGTTGGCAGCAACCAGACTGGAACCGTCTACTTCAAGGCGCTCAAATTCTCCTTGCACACTTCCCCGTTCTCAGAATTACCCTTTTTTCCGATGGACGGGAATGGATAACAGGTAGATTTTTACCACAGGATTTGACAGAAAAACAAAATAATGGTGTAGTGTGTGCCGTTGCCAGCTCGGAATTTTATCGTTCTCTCCCTTCTCATAAAACTGGAAATTATTTAAGTGCTTGGTTGGCAAAAACTAGCTCAGATGCTCAAGAAGCAATATTAGTCGATACTCAAGGAAATTGGCTAGAAACCAGTACAGGCAACCTTTGGGGATGGTGCGATCGCAGTTGGTACACACCACCTTTGACAGCCGGAATTTTGCCGGGAATTGGGCGATCGCAACTTGTAAACTGGTTGCAAAAGCACCAACAGCCAGTGCGAGAAGAAACTTGGAGTGCCGAGTTAGTCCAGAGATTTGAAGCGATCGCCTACACTAATAGTGTGGTAGAAATTATTCCCATTCATACCGTTCATCTGCCTTCAGGGTCGCTACAATGTAATCCCTACCATCATAGTTTTCAGCTAATAAGGGAGCTTTTTTTAGCATGACAACCACGCCAAATTTGTTATATCTTAAGATAAGTTAACATAATTCTTAATAATCACCTTTGCGATCAGAGACGCTAGGCGACCGCGCGAAAAATACCGGAGGATAGACCTTAGTGAATAAAAGATGGAGAAATGCAGGGCTGTACGCGCTGCTGTTTATTGTCGTAATTGCGCTGGGAACAGCATTTTTTGACAAACAACCCCAAAGTAGAGAGACATGGCGATATAGTCGCTTTATTCAAGAAGTTCAACAAGGCAGAGTAGAAAAAGTCAGTTTGAGTGCAGACCGTTCCACAGCACTGGTTACACCCAAATATGACCCAGCTAAACGGATTGTTACCTTAGTCAACGATCCAGACTTGATCAATACTTTGACTTCTAAAGGCGTTGATATTTCTGTATTGCCCCAAACCGATGAAGGATTTTGGTTTAAGGCACTAAGTAGCTTATTTTTCCCTGTATTGCTTTTAGTTGGCTTATTCTTCTTGCTACGTCGCGCTCAAAGTGGCCCAGGTAGCCAAGCGATGAACTTTGGCAAATCCAAAGCCAGAGTGCAAATGGAACCACAAACTCAGGTGACATTTGGCGATGTAGCTGGTATTGACCAAGCCAAGTTGGAATTAAACGAAGTTGTAGACTTTCTGAAAAACGCCGATCGCTTTACCGCCGTTGGTGCAAAAATTCCTAAAGGTGTACTGTTAGTTGGCCCTCCTGGTACAGGTAAAACCCTCCTAGCTCGTGCCGTAGCTGGTGAAGCAGGTGTACCCTTCTTCTCAATCTCCGGTTCAGAATTTGTAGAAATGTTCGTAGGTGTGGGTGCATCCCGCGTCCGCGATTTATTTGAACAAGCTAAGACCAATGCTCCTTGTATCGTCTTCATCGATGAAATTGACGCTGTAGGTCGTCAACGGGGTGCAGGCTTAGGTGGTGGTAACGATGAGCGGGAACAAACCCTCAACCAGTTGCTAACCGAAATGGATGGCTTTGAAGGTAATACAGGCATCATCATCATTGCCGCTACCAACCGTCCTGATGTTCTAGATGCAGCCCTATTACGTCCTGGTCGCTTTGACCGTCAAGTTGTGGTAGACCGTCCCGACTACGCCGGACGCAGTGAAATTCTCAAGGTTCACGCCCGTGGCAAAACCTTGGCGAAAGATGTGGATTTGGATAAAATCGCCCGTCGTACCCCTGGATTTACTGGTGCAGATTTATCTAACCTGTTGAATGAAGCCGCAATTCTGGCAGCACGCCGGAATTTGACTGAGATTTCGATGGATGAAATCAATGACGCGATTGATCGCGTATTAGCTGGGCCAGAGAAGAAAGACCGGGTAATGAGCGAAAAGCGCAAAACCTTGGTGGCATATCACGAAGCTGGTCACGCTTTAGTTGGTGCTTTAATGCCAGACTATGACCCAGTACAAAAGATTAGCATCATCCCTCGTGGTCGAGCAGGTGGTTTAACTTGGTTTACCCCCAGCGAAGACCGGATGGATACTGGTTTATACAGCCGTGCTTATCTGGAAAATCAGATGGCTGTAGCTTTGGGTGGACGGATTGCTGAAGAATTAATCTTTGGTGAAGAAGAAGTTACCACTGGTGCTTCTAATGACCTTCAACAAGTAGCACGGGTTGCGCGTCAGATGATTACCCGATTTGGGATGAGCGATCGCTTAGGCCCAGTCGCCCTTGGTCGTCAGCAAGGTAACATGTTCCTGGGAAGGGATATCATGTCAGAGCGTGATTTCTCTGAAGAAACTGCTGCCGCCATTGATGAAGAAGTCCGCAAACTTGTGGATGTAGCCTATACACGCGCTAAAGAAGTGTTAGTAGGCAACCGCCACATTTTAGATCAAATCGCCCAAATGTTGGTTGAGAAAGAAACGGTAGATGCCGAAGAGTTACAAGAAATTCTATCGAATAACGATGTAACAACTGCTGCTTTTGCCTAATTTAATTAGTAGTTGGGAGTTAAGAACAATTCCTAACTCCTAAGTGTTAATAAAAGCCCGGTCATGAAGACCGGGCTTTTAATATGGGGTTATATACCCCGAAGGTTTCGTTATAGAGTTTCAGTATAAATCGCTTGTCTGATAGAGACTACCACCTGAGCATAATCAATTCCGGAAAATTAGAAAATTTTTTTAGATACACCCAAATCAAAAAAGCTATAACTCTCACCTCAAAAGGAAAAAGATCCAATCTAGCAACAATTTGAGAAGTCTGGATGGTGAAAATTCCCGAACCCATCATAAGTACAATCCACGAGCTTACTTGCCCGACTCTGACGATATCCTAACTTTCCGAATCTTTACAGTACTAGCGTTAAGAGTGACTTGATACTCGACCAGCCGCCGATCTTAAACTCTGGATGCTGGTTTCAAAAATAGCCACGCCACAAAGAATGTAGCCGCAGTGAATAGTTGCGTCAAGTCTAAAGCTGATAGATAGCCATCTGCAAATGAAGCAATACTGCGATCGGTAATCCCAAATACCCAAGATGATAGTCCAAACAGCCAAATCCCGTTCTTGAGATTTCCGACGAATTGCTTAGAGTCTGATGGTTTCTGGTCTTTCATGAGCTTCTGTCCCGTTGTTGAGAAATTTGATGATTAATGCGAAATACCTGCCACTAAGAATTTTTTCTGACTCCTGCCGTTGAATTTACACTGCCTATTTATAATATTAATAAATATTTCGCCTACTTGACTTAAATACCTAAAGGTACGTCTTCTAATGATGACATTCCTCCTTTGGTTCTGCTACCTCTGATAGACGACTATAAATTGAGTAGGGGCACACAGCTTGCTGTGTGCCCCTACAAATCAACAAATAAGTTGGGATAATTTATTTTTTGGAAGTCCCTAAACTAAATTTCCGGGTCAACTAAGCGGGTAGTGGGACGACTCTGATACAAATCTTGAACGACTTGGACAGCAGAAACTACAGCTACAAGGGCAATGACTGCAACAGGTAACAAACCTTTGCCAAAGATAGCGATCGCTAGCAGCATAACTGCACCTCCAAGTCGGTACTGGGAACGAATTTTGCAATAGCGGATTACTCCAAATCGGTGAAGAATACTAACAGCCAGAGAGCATAATGCTACTGAACCACAGATGAGCCATCGCTGGGAATCGGGTAATGCTAAAGTTGCCTTACTTAACAAAATTTGTTCTACACCAACACCAGCAGCAGTAATCCCAATCACTAGCGGTAAATGGGTGTATAACCAGAGATTGACAACACTTACCTTTCCTTCTGTCCGCGCCGTCTCAATAGGTTTACCACCCAAATTATCAAAATAAACCCACCACCAGCTAAAGGCGATGATCAGACCAAACACGCTAGAAATCACAGTTAAAATATCCCATTTCTGCTCAGAAACACCATTGACCACTGCAATGATTGCTTCACCCAAGACAATAATGGTAAATAGCCCGAAACGTTCTGGTAAGTGGGAGGCATGGGGAAGTAACCCTATTTGAAACTTGTATCCTGTTAAAGGTGTAGCAAAGTCAATAATGATTCCTAATGCCCAAAATCCAAACCGCCAAGGAATGGGTACAAATGCTGATATCAACCAAAACAAGGCTGCGATCGCAAAACCAATAGCGTAGCGAGTAGTTAAAGGACGTGCGGAGGGAATATGTCTTCCAGCACGGATATACTCTATTACAAGTACAGCCCGGCCGAGAGCATAAGAAATGGCAAAACCAGGGGAACTCTCACCCAAACCGTGGTGGATATTAATAGCCATTGCTGCTGCTGTGAGCATTTGTATACCAATCAGTAATCGATGTCCTACATCATCGCTATCAAAACGGTTGGCGTAGAATGTGGTACCAATCCATGACCACCAAACTGGTATAAATAGAACTACAAACCCAAATAATCCTGATAGAGAAATATCCTCGTTGAGATTGTGGGCGAGTTGAGAAACTGCAACTACAAAAACCAAATCATAAAAAAGTTCTAGCCAAGTGGCGCGTCGTTCTTCTTCAGTGTCTTGACCAATGCGTAATCTTGGCGGTTGGAGAAAATTTGCCATAGTGCTAATTGCTAATCGCTAATTGTTTTTTACCATTAGCCGTCATCTATTAGCGAGCGTCTAGACGTTTTTACTCCCTGCATCTGACAATTCCCAATGGAAATATTAGTCTATTGAATTTCGTCGCTTTATGGGCAACCTGTAGTATTTGTAGTGTAGTAATAGCGATCGCAGACTCTAGAAGCCGAGTAAGTCTGGTTCCACAAACTCAAAACCAACCATACCAACATAAACAATTATATTGGTAGTTTAGATTCTAAATTTTAAAGCGGGCGATGGGACTCGAACCCACGACGTTCACCATGGGAAGATGACATTCTACCACTGAATTACGCCCGCGAATTGCTGCCATAAACTTAAGGCTGATGTAAATTATACCACTATTTACAGATGTTTTCAATTGGCTAAAACATATACTGTTTTGGCAACTGCTGATCTATAAGTCCTGTGGCTGTTCAGATTGAAAATCTTTTTAGCTAGCTAATGACGGCACTTACTACTATCTTTAGCTAAAGAACAATATCCTCACCTCGTTCAGTGAAGCGAACCTCTTTAATATTCCATTGACTATTGCTCGTTAAGGTTTTGCGGAGACTGCCAAATAGAGCAAACTGTTCACAGCTAGAAAGAGAAGCTATTTGCCGCTTTGACTCCGGAGATATTCGGAGATCAACTGTAGCAACGCCATTTTTGATGTTGACGCGATATCCAGACAAGCTAAAGTCGCTTGTATCTCGTTTTTCTAAAATCTTACTTACTACGTTTGTAACTGGTTCTTCGGCTGGTACTGAAACTTTTTCAGGAATGAATTCTTGACACTGAGTATCACTTGTGTATAGCGTGACATCAGTAGTTTTGCTAGTGACAGCTTTAGGAATTGATGAGGAAGGTGTATTTTCTTTAGGAGATTCTTGATTAGGAGATTTTTCTCTCAACTGAGCTACGCTAGGAATTTGGCTAGAAGTCTGAGAAGATACGGTATTCGTTGGTGTTGTTGTAGGGTATGGCGTTGGGCTGTCAATTTTACGAGCGGTGGGGTTAGAACTACAACTGCTGAGGCTGACAACCATTGTCACAAAAATCAGGGGTAAAAAATATCTTTTAGTTGTGTTCATAATTTTGCTCATAAGTGATGTTGTTGCTATCGATTTCAGTGTTGCTGGTATTAATTCCGTATAAATTTATGAATCTTCGGCCAGTCTATAAAGTGTCAACCCAAAATCTCTTAAAGTCGAGGGTTACACTATACACCAAAATTACAACATCTGCTTTTCAATGAGCGATGTCTGACGATAAGCCCCTCCGCGTCTACGCTAATCCCAAAAAGCTTGATTAGAGAAGCAAGAATGCGGTAAAGAAAGATATACAGAATTTTGTCTATTTATCTGAAAATAGCTGTAGGTTTGAGCAGATTACGCACACTCTGTTGTATATCTTCTTGTTTAATTAGAGATTCGCCAAGTATAACGGCATGTGTACCAGCTTCAGCTACAAGGGATAAATCAGCAGGTGTATACAAGCCAGACTCACTAACAACGATAATACCCAAGCTTTGTAGTTGCGATCGCCTAGCTGCCAGTAGTTGCTTAGTTGTGTCAATATTGACGCTAAAATCTTCTAGACTTTGGTTGTTAATTCCTATTAGGCGTACATCATCCAGCTTTAGCACCCGATCTAGTTCTGCTAAAGTATGGACTTCTATCAAAGCATTCATTCCCAAATAGTGAATCACTCGCAAAAAGTTTTGAAGTTCCTTATCTGAGAGAATTGCCGCAATCAATAGCACCGCATCTGCGCCTGCTGCCCGTGCTAAATAAATTTGGCAGGGATCTAAAATGAACTCCTTGCACAGTAGAGGCAATTTTACCCGGTAGCGGATGGTGCGTAAATTTTCAAAGCTGCCATAAAAGAACTTCTGATCGGTGAAGACAGAGATACAAGTTGCGCCACCACGTTCATAAGCTTTAGCGATCGCTACTGAGTCCAAGTCTGCTTTAATAATTCCATGAATTAGGGATGCTTTTTTCACCTCTGCAATGATAGAAGGTCGGTAATGACTCTGTTGCAAAGCAGAGATAAAATCTCGCACAGTCGGCGCAGCAGCTAACTGGCGTTGCAAAGAAGCCAAAGACATCTCTTGCTGGATTTGTGCAACTTCATGCTTTTTCTGCCATATAATCTCTTTCAGAGTAGGTTGCAAATAATTATTAGGGGTAGTAACTGGGTAAGTCATAATTGCTAAGGATGGCGTGACCAAAAAAGTATGAATTATAAAATTTCAGGCTATCTAACAGATATTCTTCTTAATTGGCCTTTGTGAAAATGCCTTTAACAAATATATATCTGTAAACAACCGAACATTTAAAGTTTTTAGTCTTCATCCTTGCCTCGTGGAACTTTGTGGTCAATTTCCTTGAAATAGCCTCAATTTCTGACATTCATTTAGAGTAATCGTTCTATCTTGATTATTTTCTTTTTCAAAGATGAAGCCAGGTCGATTTTAGACTTAACGCTTCTACAGCCTTAGTATCAGTTATATTTTCTTTTGAACTTTCAACTAAGTAGTTATTTTTGAGCAGTCGAATGTAGGTGCGGTAAGGTATATAGTCTATGGGATTGTACCCAGCAAAACGCAGAATTAAAACACATGCCCAGGAATATTTCCCAGCAATAATCGCTTTGAGAATTTGCTCAATTTGTTCATTGTTGATTTTTTTAACCGTTTCTGTTTGATAATTAGTGATATTTTGAGTCATAAAATACACTCTTGCATGTAAATAAAAACTGTTTTGCATTTGGCAACATTTATCTTCTTTTTCCTTTCTCCAATCCAGCAATTTATCTAGCTTTTATGTCTGCACATCTATCATAATAAATACCAGCTGGACTTATTCTAAAAATGATTAACTATTATAAATGTTTAATATTTGACTCCACGAATCACATCATTTGCTACAATTTATTCAAGAGCATTGTCCATATCTGAAATAACAAGATTACACAATAATGCTTAAGTAAACTTAAATAAAGTTAATAACTATTACAACTTTATATTGAAAGTAGGGGCGGGATTAACCGGGATCATAAAATATCTTGTTAAACCCGCTCTTACAGATAAACCGTATTGCAGAAGCTGCTTCTTCGTTAAGCTTACTCAATCTTTAGCAAAGGAGTATATGAACGATTTTTTGATAGATATGTCTATTTTTTCGCTTTTGAAATCTTATTTATTTTCATTAGCGTCAAACCAACTTAGACTTTGGAAAGGTGATATGGAATTTATTAAGTTTTATATATGTAGTAAAGAGATGTGATTTTATTGAACTTCTCTTGCAATGTCCTCTAATTAGACCTTTCAGAAGGTATAAGTACACAAAAAAATCATAAATTGTATTTATCAATACATCCTTGCTTAATATTTCCTATTTCTTTTGGAATATTTGTAAGCTATAAGTGCATGAGCGATAAAAATAATTTACTCCTTGTGACAGATGACAAGCTGTCCAATCATGTTATTAGATACCTAAGTGAGCAAATTTAGGGTCAGTTAAATTAATGAGCAATAATTTACTTATTAAAACTATAAGTCTTAGAACAAATATACCTAAATTAGAATTGACAAAATTATTTTATTATGCACTAAAGTTTTTGACTTATGGTTCTTATCTTGATTGCATAACAGTTATAAATGATTAGCTGAAATCAAAATTAGTATAGAGTTTTGCAGCATATTATTTATTGCATTTTTGGATATAACTTTGAAAGAGATGATCAAAATCTTTCTCAGAGATAAATTCCTGAAGATGGCTAAAAACTGCATTATTGTTATATCTAATGGGTTCAAGTCAGTTATGTATATCTATGTGAATTAGGTTAAAGCATAAACATCAGATATTGCCCTTAATTTTATTAATATAGTCAAAAGGATAAAAAAGGTAGTTTTTTGATATTTTAATTTTGACTATAATATCAAGTCTTATATATTTGGTTTTAATTTATAAAAAATAATTATCGGTCAGTAAAAATAAACACTATTTTACTCTTCTAATATTGAATGAATAGTAAGATAGTGCTTACTTATGTATCTAGCAATAATATCTTTATATTACCAATATAAAAATCTCTATTTTTATTGTTAAAATTATCTTTAAAAGCACTAAATAACTTCTGATTCTTTTGAATTCCATTTATTTATAAATAGCCAATAGCACCATGATGATTTTAGAAATTTATGATTAGCAACTCATCAATGGCTATAGCACTGACTTATTTAACCGAGTGACTAGGGATATGGATTCTGGCCTTTATTACGTTAGTTCAATCTAACTCTTCATTGGTGCTACAGCCAGAATTAGAGATTTGCTGGTTTCCTAATGGTAGTGTTCTGAGTTGTTAATTAATAATCATTTTCAACTCAACACACATAACTTTTTTGACAAATGACTCGGCATAGAATTTGGTCATCATTCCCTGCCACAAAAATCCTAGTGATGGAAAAATGAGATACGAATCGTCGAAAAAAATTCTTGTAATTGAAGATGATGCTGTTACTCGCAATCTCTTCTTAGAGGTTCTTGAGGCTCAAGGTTTTGACACCATAGGTGCTGAAGATGGAGTAGCTGGTATCCAGAAAGCACAACAGCATTTACCCGACTTAGTGATTTGCGATATTCAAATGCCAGATATGGATGGCTACACCGTTTTGGCTAGGTTGCGCCAAGATCCTCACACAGCAATTATTCCTTTCATTTTTTTGACTGGGAGTAATACTCAAACAGATGTTCGCAAAGGTATGGAGTTGGGAGCGGATGATTATCTGACTAAACCCTCTAGTATAGAAGATTTGCTCAGAGCGATCGCTGTCCGATTAGAAAAGCAAGCTTTTTTGAGGTATTGGTACGCTACTAACTCTCATCAAGCCGCTCAATCACCACCTTCATCGTTCAACTCTGAGTCTATTTTTCCATCTGTTCCCCAACTGAAAGCGGTTTTCGACTTTATTGAAGCTAATTATCGCCAAGGAATTACTTTGTCTGATGTGGCTCTTGCGGTTGGTTATTCGCCTGCTTACTTGACTAACCGAGTAGCCAAACAAACAGGAGAAACTGTAAACGCTTGGATTGTTAAGCGTCGAATGGCAGCAGCACGTCCTTTACTTAGAGATACTAATCAGACAATCGACCAGATTGCTATTGCACTGGGCTATCAAAATACATGTCATTTCTCTCGTCAGTTTCGTCAACACCACGGGCTTTCTCCCAAAACTTGGAGAAAACAGCAACAACTTTTTCAGTCTTCTAAAAACGCGAAGCTACAATTGATCAAAAATCATGGTGCATTAGAAAAACTTGTACCTTTAGGTTGCTGATTAAAAGCAAATTACTAGTTTTCACTACTTTTTTGCTTGCTCAACTGCTGCATTAATAATTGCACTCCCAGAGCCAACAAACCAATTGCTACTATACCAAATATTCCGCTTCCTAAAGCAACTACACCAACAACCAGAGTCCGAACAGCAGAGGAAATTTTAATTACTAATGGATTAATTGAATGGAGGGGTTTAGCAGCAAAATTTGTAGCGATCGCAATCATCAGCGAATACATTGCATATCCCATTCCTCCAGAAATTACTGCCCCAATTAGACAGCGTAACGGACTTGCTGCTACCGGCATTTTAGTATCCGTTTGTGGCGTTAAATTTTGGTCACTCATAGGATTTTGGATTTCAGATTTTTAGTTGGGACATTATTTTTCATTAATTAAAAATAATTATTTAAACAGATGATGTCACTTTAATACCATGCGTAATTGTCCGAGTTACAAATAATTCTAAGTCCTCATCAATAATTGCTTCCCTTACTTGCTGCAAAACGAGTTCTGCCTGCTGTTGAGACTCAAAAAGAGCAAATACTGTTGGGCCAGAACCGGACATCATTGTTCCTAACACGCCTTCCTGATTTGCAAACACTTCTCGCAACTGCAAAACTTGGGGATAGGCTGGCAATACCACACGCTCTAAATCATTGTGCAATTTTTGGGCAATTTCTCTCGTATCTTTATGCAAGATAGCTTTTACTATTGCTCCTGAATGAACTGCACTAGCACGTGCTACCAAATTATCGGTATCTCTAATATAAGAATGACCAAACTGCTGTCGATAGGTTTTGTATGCCCAAGGTGTGGAAACTTCCAGACTACGGTATTTCCCCAATACTATATATATGTTATCCAAACTCGGTAGGGGAGAAAGTTGTTCACCCCTACCTGTTGCGATCGCAGTTCCACCCGCTACACAAAATGGGACATCTGAACCGAGTGTACCTCCTAACTCTTCTAATTCAGACTGAGTTAATCCCAACTTCCACAGTAAATCTATACCCACTAACACAGCTGCTGCATTCGTCGAACCCCCAGCCAACCCAGCCGCTACAGGAATCTGCTTATTGACGGTAATCTCCACACCGCCATATTTCGCAAAGGCTTCGGGAAATTGCCTGACCATTAATTCTGCTGCTCGGTATGCCAGATTACTTTTATCTGTCGGTACTTGTGGGTGGTTGCAGTGAACACGAATGCTGTCAGTGCTAATGGAACGCACATCAATCTTGTCTGAAAGTCCGATACTTTGAAGTATCATGGCTAACTCATGATAACCATCAGGGCGATACCCAATTATTTCCAGATATAAGTTGATTTTAGCAGGGGCAATTAGGCTGTAGGAACGCATTTTATAAGAATGGGGAATGGGGAATGCTGAATTGGGGAATGGGAAAAAATCTATTTTATCTTGTCATCTATATTCCTACTCCCTGCTCCCCACTTTCTACTGCCAGTTCATTTGCTAGGATTACCCATTGCTGAACGCTGATATCTTCAGCTCTGGCTTGGGGATTTATTTTTAATTGTTCCAGTAAGTGGCTCAGGCGATCGCGTTCTATAACAGATTGCAAATTATTTCGTAACATTTTGCGCTTGGCACCAAACCCCAACTTTAAGAAAGTCTCTAACTGTCGGGGATTAAGCGCTGGTATTTCTATTTTTCGGGGACGTAATCGTACCACTGCTGAATCAACTTTTGGCGCTGGATGGAATGCAGAGGCTGGGACTGTGCAGATTAACTCACACTCAGCCAAATACTGTACCCGCACGGTCAACGCCCCAAAGGTTTTTGACCCTGGTTTAGCATACAACCTTTCTGCCACCTCTTTTTGTACCAGCAATACTATAGAGTCAAATGGTTCGGGGTTAGGATTTGCGATCGTACCCAGTAGTTTCTCAATGATTGGCCCTGTAATGTTGTAGGGAATATTGGCTACTACTTTGTTTGGCTTTTGGAAATTGGGAAAGGCTACCAAATAAGATGGTAAATCCAGGGTGAGAAAATCGCCTTGCAGCAATAAAAAATTTTCAGTCTTACCCAGTTGCTTTGACAACAGATGGCATAAGTCGCGGTCTATCTCAACTGCAATCAGAGACTGCACTAAGGGTAATAAACGACGAGTTAGAATACCAGTTCCAGGCCCAATTTCCAAGATGCGATCGCCTTTGACGGAGCGATCGCTTGCTGTACACTCCGCTGCTTTTATAATTGCATCGAGCGCCTTTTCACTTTTGAGCCAATGTTGAGCAAAGACCTTACGCGGTCGGATCATCTGTATTTATTGCCTAGTCTAGTTTTTAGCGTTTTCTCAAAAACTTATTATAAATTGTGAAATCCGTCTACAGCGCTAGACTCACTGTAACGAATCTTGTGGGGTAGGCATCCAGCATAAAATAAGAGCCTTTAACCAGAGGCTCTAGAACAACTATGCTTTTATATTCTTATATATCGGTAGTTCAGGTGGATTTAGGATAAATCCCTCCAGCAAGACTGCTTCCTACCTTTTTCGATAATGATTACTATAATCACTTAACTAGCATCAGAGCTAATCTAGAAACGCTAACTAGCTATATGCATTATCTACACATTTAAAGTTCAGCTACTTCGTCTATGCTTTCCTTGTACTGCTTAAGCCATTCACTTAAAAGTAATGCCAGCCAAGAGATTTGCCGTTTTAGAAAAAAAATAAATTTACCCCTTGACAAACTAGGGGATGACTAGTTACTCTAGTTAAGTGGAAAGGCGAGAGAAGCCAACCACCACTGAACCTGAAAAACATAATACTTTGAAAGCTTAAAGAAAAACCAATCCTCGTCAAAGGATTTTACTTTTTGGAATTTCCAAAAAGATAATAATCAAAATTAGTAACTAGGACTCCGAAAAAATATTTTTCGGATACACAAACTCGAAACACAACAAAACGGAGAGTTTGATCCTGGCTCAGGATGAACGCTGGCGGTATGCTTAACACATGCAAGTCGAACGAAATCTTCGGATTTAGTGGCGGACGGGTGAGTAACGCGTGAGAATCTGGCTCTAGGTC